>JBDTDW010000260.1:0-6304 GCA_039922855.1 Candidatus Nanopelagicales bacterium
AGACCCTCCACGACTGCGGTCTTGCCGACGCCGGGCTCCCCGATCAGGACCGGGTTGTTCTTGGTACGGCGGGACAGCACCTGCATGACCCGCTCGATCTCTTTTGCACGACCGATGACCGGATCGAGCTTGTTCTCGCGAGCGGCCTGCGTGAGGTTGCGACCGAACTGGTCCAGGACCAGAGAGGTCGACGGGGTGCCCTCGGCCGGGCCACCGGCGGCTGCCGGCTCCTTGCCCTGGTAGCCGCTGAGCAGCTGGATGACCTGCTGACGCACGCGGTTCAGGTCCGCCCCCAGCTTGACCAGGACCTGGGCGGCGACGCCCTCGCCCTCGCGGATCAGACCGAGAAGGATGTGCTCGGTGCCGATGTAGTTGTGGCCGAGCTGCAGCGCCTCGCGCAGGCTGAGCTCGAGCACCTTCTTGGCGCGCGGGGTGAAGGGGATGTGGCCGCTGGGTGCTTGCTGACCCTGGCCGATGATCTCCTCGACCTGCTGACGCACGGCCTCCAGCGAGATGCCGAGGGACTCCAGGGCCTTGGCCGCGACCCCTTCACCCTCGTGGATCAGACCGAGGAGGATGTGCTCGGTCCCGATGTAGTTGTGGTTGAGCATGCGGGCCTCTTCTTGCGCCAGCACGACGACCCGGCGCGCGCGGTCCGTGAACCTCTCGAACATGTGCTCGTCTCCTCACCCCGTGCACCGACCCGGAACTGCCCGGGACCGGCGACCCCGGTCTACCCATGGTAGTCGGCAGGTCTGACGGGTTTCTTGCCCTGCGCAACCGCCGAGGACCACCCCCGTGTTCCGCGATGGTTCCTCCCACGGCGAACGCGCCGTCCCGGTCGTTTCCCGGTTCGACGCGCGTACCTGTTCGAAAGTGTTGCTGCTCGGCCCGGAAAGCGACGTTTCGAGCAGGTACGCGCGTCGAACGCGCTGGGACTGGTGGGGGCGCGGGGGCTCAGCGGTGAGCGGCCTCGTACCGTTCCCGCAGCTCGGCGCTGATGCGGCCGCGCTCGTTTACCTCGATACCCTGGCCCTTGGCCCATTCCCGGATGTTCGCCGGATTCGTCTTGCTGGTGTTCCGGCGGGGCCGCCGTGCGTTGGAACCGACTCGGCGGCCGTGACCGATGTATGTGGCAAGAGCTGTGGCGAACTCGTCGGCATTCTTGTCCGACAGGTCGATCTCGTACGAGACCCCGGCAAAGGAGAACGTCACGGTCTGGTCTGCCACCCCGCCATCGAGGTCGTCCACGAGCACGACCTGAACCTTTTGTGCCATCTTTTTCTCCTATTCGTCCGGTCCCCGGATAGTCACGCTCCCAGGATTATCGCTCGTGATTGTGGCAGATTGCAGGAAGCCGCGCAAAAGCCGTAAGAATTCCCGCAGGGAGACCTCTGTGTGCCACGAAGTATCACTGTTTTCTGCGCGTGAACTCGAGCGGAGATCGAGCCACCTATTCAGGACCCCTTCATCGGCTTGTCTTTGCTGCATGCTCTCCGAGCTGCCCCGGTCCGAGCACAAAGTCTGGGCGTGTGCCGCAGCCCTCGGCGCCGAACCGGCGCCCTCGTGGCAGCGGTGTCCTGGCTAGGGTTGGCGATAGGCGCGTCAGTGACGTCGTGCCGCCCCAGAGCCACCCGGACGGACCGTGGCGTGAGAGACGTACCCAACGACGACCCCCGACATCTCCGGTCCGAGACGGACGGCACCGACGAGGACGACGCTCCGCTACGAGCCGACATCCGCCGGCTCGGGGACCTGCTCGGGCGCACGCTGGTACGTCAGGAAGGCCAGGGGCTCCTCGACCAGGTCGAGCAGGTCCGGCAAAGCGCCCGCACCGACCCGGCCCGTACCGCGGCCTTGCTGTCCGACGCGGACCTGCCGACCGCGATCAAGCTCGCGCGGGCGTTCTCGACGTACTTCCACCTCGCCAACGTCGCCGAGCAGGTCCACCGCGGCCGGGACCTGGCGGCCGCGCACCGGGGTGACGGCGGGCCTCTCGCTCAGGCGGTCGAGCGCATTGCGGCAGCGATAGCCGAGGGGCGGACGACCCTCGGCGCAGCGCAGGACGCCGTACGGCAGGTAAGCGCTCGCCCGGTCTTCACAGCGCACCCGACCGAGGCGGCCCGGCGTACGGTGCTGCTCAAGCTCAGCCGGTTGGCGCAGGTGCTGGCCGACACCTCCGGCCCGGGTTCGGCCTTGGACGACCCGAGGGCGGTCCGCCGGGCCGCGGAGCTGGTCGACCTGCTGTGGCAGACCGACGAGCTGCGACTGGAACGACCCGAGGTCATGGACGAGGCGCGCAACGCGCAGTACTACCTCGACGGACTGGTCCGTGGGCCACTGCCGGACGTCCTGGACGAGGCGGCTCACGAGCTCGCGAGCATCGGACTGGACCTGCCCGTGGACGGTCGTCCCCTGACGTTCGGGTCCTGGATCGGCGGCGACCGGGACGGCAACCCGTACGTCACACCCGAGGTGACGGGCACAGTCAGCGACCTGCTGCGGGCCCAGGGCGTACGCGAGCTTCTGCCGGTCATGGACGAGCTCCGGGAGTCGCTGTCGATGAGCGAACGGATCGTCGGGGTCACGGCGGCTCTACGGGCGTCGTTGGACACCGACCTCGCAACCTTGTCCGAGCTCGAGCCGCGATACGTACGCCTCAACGCCCAGGAGCCCTACCGGCTGAAGGTGACCTGCATCCGCACCCGGCTCGCCAGCACGCTGGAGCGTGCCCTCGAGAAGGGGCCGCACCGGCCGGGCCATGACTACTTCAGTACGCGCGAGCTCCTCGACGACCTGCTGCTGGTGCGCGATTCGTTGCTGGCCAACCGCGGCGAGCTTGCCGCGCTGGGCGTCGTGGGTCGCGCCATCCGTACCGTGGCCTCGTGCGGCCTGTCGATGGCGACCCTGGACGTGCGCGAGCACGCCCAGGCGCACCACGTCGCGGTCGGGGAGCTCGTGGACCGGCTCGGGGAGCAGGGCTGGCGTTACCTGGACCTGCCACGCGAACATCGCACCCGACTGCTCACGACCGAGCTCGCGGCGCGCCGGCCGCTGGCCCCGACCCCGCCGCCGCTGAGCCCGGAGGCGAGCCGGACGTACCAGACGCTCGTGGTGGTGCGTGAGCTGATCGAACGCCACGGCCCGGAGGCGTGCGAGAGCTACATCGTGTCCATGACCCGAGGTGTCGACGACGTCCTGGCCGCCGTCGTGCTTGCCCGTGAAGCCGGACTCGTCGACCTCGTCGCCGGCACCGCGAAGATCGGGTTCGTACCCTTGCTCGAGACCGTCGACGAGCTGCGAGCCGCCGCTGACCTGCTCGGTGAGCTGCTCGCAATCCCCGCGTACTGCCGCATCGTCGCGCTGCGCCGTGACGTGCAGGAGGTGATGCTCGGCTACTCCGACTCCAACAAGGACGCCGGGATCACCACCTCGCAGTGGGAGATTCATCTGGCGCAACGGCGGCTGCGCGGCGTCGCGCGCGAGCACGGCGTTCGGCTGCGGCTGTTCCACGGCCGCGGCGGAACCATCGGACGCGGCGGCGGGCCGACCTACGACGCCGTGCTCTCCCAGCCGTGGGGGGTCCTGCAGGGAGAGATCAAGGTGACCGAGCAGGGTGAGGTGATCAGCGACAAGTACCTGCTACCCGAGC
This sequence comes from Candidatus Nanopelagicales bacterium, assembly GCA_039922855.1. Classification (GTDB taxonomy): domain Bacteria; phylum Actinomycetota; class Actinomycetes; order S36-B12; family CAIYMF01; genus JAFIHG01. Next base: position 3,653 of record JBDTDW010000260.1, read on the forward strand.
TGGCCCGGGAGAACCTGTCGCTGCTGCTCGCCGCGACCCTGGAAGCGACGGTCGTCCACCAGTCCCCCCGCACAGCGGCCGGGCAGCTGCAGGCCTGGGACTCCGTGATGGACGAGGTCTCGACCGCGGCGCAGCAGTCCTACCGGGCCCTCCTCGACGACCCTGACCTACCGGCGTACTTCGCCGCGTCCACCCCGGTCGAGGAGCTGGCTGACATGCACCTCGGGTCCCGGCCGGCTCGCCGCCGGACCGAGGGCTCGGGCCCGGCAACCATCGACTCGCTGCGCGCCATCCCGTGGGTCTTCGGCTGGACACAGTCCCGGCAGATCGTGCCCGGCTGGTTCGGGGTCGGGACGGGCCTGGCCGCCGCACGCGCGTCAGGACACGGTGAGGTGCTGCGTACGATGCACCGCGAGTGGCCCTTCTTCGCCAACTTCTTGTCCAACGTGGAAATGACGCTGGCGAAGACTGATCTCGTGGTCGCGCGCGGCTACGTCGATGCGCTTGTGCCCGCTGCGCTGCAACGGGTCTTCGACATCATCACAGCCGAGCACCGACGTACCGTCAGTGAGCTGTTGCAGGTCACCGGCTCCAGCAGCGTGCTCGCCGACCAACCGTCCCTGGCCCGGACGCTGGCCGTGCGCGACACGTACCTGTTGCCGCTGCAGCTGCTCCAGGTGCAGCTGCTCGGCCGGGTCCGCGCGGCCCGGACGGCAGACGAGCCGGTCGACCCGTTGCTTCGGCGCGCGCTGCTGGTCACCGTCAACGGCATAGCCACCGGCCTTCGCAACACCGGCTGAGTCCGGCGCGCGCGCAGGTTGATGATCGGCAGGGAATCGAGGCACCCGCGGCCGACGGGTTCCCCACCTCCCAGCACGGATTCCGTTCCCTCGTCCCGTCTCAGGAGCCCCGATCTCCTGCCGATCATGTGGCCGCCGCCGCGGCCGACGCGAAGGACGCCAGACTTGCCGGGTGCTGGTGGTGAGCTGGGGTTCGGGGGTCGATGCTCGCGGGCTGCTGCGCCGAGCCGTCGCTGCGTACTGCGACGTGAGCCCGGCAAGCGTGACGACCGGGTCGCTGTGCCCCGAGTGCAGCAGCACCGAGCACGGCCGGCCGTACGCCCGGATCGGTTCTGAAGGACCGGCACCGCACGTGAGCCTGAGCCGGGGCGGCGGGATCGTTGTCGTCGCGGTGACGGACGCCGGTCCGGTCGGGGTCGACGTCGAGCCCTCGTGGGCGGCGTCCTTTGCCGGCTTCGACCAGGTCGTTCTGCACCCCGCTGAGCGAGCCGACGGCGACGCTGCCCGGACACGGACGTGGGTGCGCAAGGAGTCCTTGCTCAAGGCGACCGGCGACGGGCTGCGGGTGGATCCCCGTGAGGTACGGCTCAGCACACCGTGGGAGCCCCCCGCGGTGCTCGACTGGCCGGCACTGCGGGAGCCGGTCTGGCTGTACGACCTGGAACCGGCGCCGGGCTTCACCGCCGCTGTCGCCGTCCTCGCCCGGGAGCGCCCACCCCTGGTCCTACGAGAGGTCCCGTTCGCCCAAGGGGCATCCGCGTCACGGGCCGGTGGGCATCTGCTCAGCTGAGCGGGCGCCGGCCACGACGCCCGGGGCGTGACGAGGAGAGGACCGGGTTCGAAAGCGACGTGGCTACGGTGCGGGCTCGGGCGCCGATGTGAGGGCCGGACCTGACGGCGAGGTGACGACGCCCGGGGGCGGCACCGGTGGCAGCTGGGGCAGCGCACGTTCGCTCAGCCAGCGCGAGAACAGGTCCTGCAGCGGCGGACCGCACACCTGCTCGGCCAGCTCGACGAACATCGCCGTGGTAACCGAGCCATACGTGTTGCGCTGCACCCATTCCGGCAGCAGCTTGAAGAAGTCCTCGTCGCCGACGGTGAGGCGCAGGGCATGCAGCAGCAGTGCGCCGCGCTTGTAGACCCGGTCGTCGAACATGTCGTCCGGCCCCGGATCGCCGAGCAGCAGGTTCTGCGACTTGCCGGCCAACCGGGACCAGTGCTCGCGGGCCCGCGCGTCGGCTCGGCGCCCACCGGACTCCTCCGACCAGAGCCACTCGCTGTAGCAGGCGAAGCCCTCGTGCAGCCAGATGTCGCGCCAGTCTGCGAGCGTGAGGCTGTTGCCGAACCACTGGTGCGAGAGCTCGTGCGCCACCAGCCGCACGTTCTCCCAGTCGCCGGTCAGGAAGTTGGCACCGAACACCGACACGCCCTGCGCCTCGAGGGGGATCTCGAGCCGGTCGGCAGTGACGACGACGGTGTAGGCCGGGAACGGGTACGGCCCGAACACCCGCTCGAAGAACGCCAACATCTCGGGCTGTCGGCTAAAAGCGTTGTGGTACTTATGGATCAGCCGATCCGGCAGCACCGCATTCATCGGAACTGTCGCGCTGGGCACGTTCAGGGTCGTGTACCTGCCGATCTGCACGGTCGCCAGGTACGTCGCCATCGGCTCGCTCTGCTCGTACTCCCACGTCGTGGTGCTGGCGCCGCGTCGGCTCTTGGTCAGCACACCGTTGGCGAGCACGTGGTACGTCGATGACGCGGTGATCTCGAACTTGTAGCGCGCCTTGTTGCTGGGCCGGTCGTTGCAGGGGAACCACGACGGCGCCCCGTTGGTCTGGCCGGCCACCAG
>JBDTDW010000261.1:0-3949 GCA_039922855.1 Candidatus Nanopelagicales bacterium
AGAGGGTCACCCGGGCCGCCCGTCGCTCCCAAGCCGTCCGGTCGCGGATGTGGTCGGCGTCCCCGAACAGCTCCGCGCGGCCGTTCCTCAGCCGGTCATGGCGTTCGAGCAGGCCGGGACGGTCCACGCCTGAGGTACGAGCCAGGTTCAGCCGACCACGTAGCGCACGGGCACGAAGGTCTGACTGTCGATGGGGGGCCGTACGTACGCCCGGTCCTGGCGTGGGGGCAGGACGACTTTGGTCTGGTCGACGCGCTGGTACGGCACCAGGGAAAGCAGGTGCGAGATCAGGTTGAGCCGTGCGGTCTTCTTGTCCTCGGCATCCACGACGTACCAAGGGCTGTCCTTGGTGTCGGTGTAGGCGAACATCTGGTCCTTGGCCTCGGCATAGTCGACCCACCGCGACTGCGCCTCGAGGTCCATGGGCGAGAGCTTCCACCGCCGGGCGGGGTCGTGCAGGCGGGACTCGAACCGCCTGCGCTGCTCGTCGTCGGAGATCGACAGCCAGTACTTCACCAGGATGATCCCGTCCTGGACCAGGGCCCGCTCCAGCAGCGGGCACACCCGCATGAAGTACTCATACTCCTGTTGCGTGCAGAACCCCATCACCTTCTCGACTCCGGCGCGGTTGTACCAGGACCTGTCGAAGAGGACGACCTCGCCGGCCGACGGCAGCTCGGATATGTAGCGCTGGAAGTACCACTGCGTCCGCTCGCGTTCGGTGGGTGCCGGCAGCGCCACCACGCGGCAGTACCGGGGGTTGAGCTCGTATGTGATCCGCCGGATCGCCCCACCTTTGCCTGCGCTGTCACGACCCTCGAAGAGGACCAGGAGTCGTTCACCGCTGACTCGGATCCACTCCTGCATCGCGACGAGCTCGGCCTGCAGCCGAGTCAGCTCGACCTCGTACTGCTTGCGGGTCAGTCGGATCGGAGCTTTGGCGGCGCCTGCGGCGCCGTCATCGTCAGGACCACTCTTGTTCTTCACTGCCCGAATGTATCGGGACACCCCGTTCCCGCAGGCGCATACCGGGGAACCGACCGGGACGAACGCGCGGGAGGGCCGGTGGCGCCGCCGTGCCAGGATCGCTCCACAGCGCCCCGGACCCGAGAAGAGGCGAGCCGTATGACCGTCCCGACCAAGAACCTGGCAGACGGCACGACGCTGCCCGCCGTCGGTCTGGGCACGTACCCGCTGAAGGGTCCGGCCGCCACTGCTGCGGTGCTGGACGCCCTCTCGGCCGGCTACCGCCTGATCGACACTGCGGTCAACTACCGCAACGAGACCGAGGTCGGCGAGGCGCTGGCCAGATCCGGACTGGCCCGTGAGGAGGTGATGCTGACCACGAAGCTGCCGGGACGCGACCATGGGTACGAGCAGACCCTTGCCTCGTTCGAAGGCTCGCGGGCCCGTCTTGGTGTCGAGGTCGTCGACCTGTACCTGATCCACTGGCCCAACCCCAGCGTCGACCGGTACGTCGACTCGTGTCGCGCGATGGTCGAGCTCCGCGACCAGGGACGGGTCCGCTCGATCGGGGTGTCCAACTTCACCGAGGCCCACCTGACCCGCCTGGGCGAGGAGGTGGGGGTGCTTCCCGCCGTCAACCAGGTCGAGCTGCACCCACGGTTCCCGCAGGTGGGGCTGAGCAACTTCCATGCCGCGCAAGACATCCTGACTGAGAGCTGGAACCCGTTGGGCCGGGCCGGCGACGTGTTGGCGGAGCCGGCGGTCGCAGCCCCGGCGCGCGCTCTCGGCGTGACCCCCGCCCAGGTCGTCCTGCGCTGGCAGGTCCAGCTCGGGTCGGTGCCGATCCCGAAGTCGGCCGACCCGGCCCGGCAGGCGCAGAACCTGGACGTCTTCGGCTTCGAGCTCACCGACGAGCAGATGGGAGCCATCACCGCGCTCGGGCACCCGGACGGCCGGCTCTTCGGCGCCGACCCGCACCATCACGAGGAGCAGTGACCCGCGAGCCCGCGTCTTTCGGCGACGCCGCCCCGTACCCTGGGAGCCGCGAGGGCAAGCACCGGGAGACGTGATGAGGCTCGACCTGCACTACTGGAACTTCTCCCGACCCGAGGACCCCCGTGCCATCGCCACGACGCTGGCACGGACGGCGCAGGTTGCCGAACAGGCGGGAGTCGCGTCGTTCTCGGTCATGGACCACTACTTTCAGATGGAGCACTCCGGTTCCGCGGACGAGCCGATGCTCGAGGCGTATACGACGCTGGGATACCTCGCTGGGGTGACGGAGCAGATGACCCTGGGCGTGCTGGTGACCGGGGTGATGTACCGGCACCCGGGATTGCTGGCCAAGATCGTGACGACGCTCGACGTGCTGTCGCAAGGCCGGGCGCGGTTGGGGATCGGCGCATCCTGGTACGAGCGGGAGCAGCGCGCACTCGGCGTCCCCGTTGTCCCGGTCGGTGAGCGGTTCGAACGGCTCGAGGAGACTTTGCAGATCTGCCTGCAGATGTGGAGCCCGGACGCCGGTCCGTACACCGGACGCCACTACCAGCTGGCCGAGACGCTATGTGTACCAATGCCTATCAGTCGCCCGCACCCACAGGTGCTCGTCGGCGGAGGCGGCGAGAAGAAGACGCTGCGCCTAGTCGCCAGGTACGCCGATGCGTGCAACGTCTTCGGCACCTCACCGGCCGAGGTGGCCGGCAAGCTCGACGTGCTGCGCGCGCACTGCGAGGCCGAGGAGCGGGACTACGACACGATCGCGAAGACCGTGCTGGTGACCCGTCCTGTGCTGGCCGACGTCGACGCCTGGCTGCGCGACGTTGCTGCCTATGCCGAACTGGGGGTTACCGAGGTCGGGTCGATGCCGGACCGTGACCCGGTTGAGTTCGCCGAGCTCGTTGCGCAACAGGTGCTGCCACGCCTGGCCGACATCGGTTGAGCCCCGGTGTCGCGATGTTCGCCGACCGAACCGAGGCAGGTATCCGGCTGGCGGGCGTCCTCGAGCACCTGCGCGGTCAGGACGTCGTGGTCCTGGGACTACCCCGTGGTGGGGTGCCCGTCGCCTGGCAGGTCGCGCGTTCCCTGGCTGCGCCGCTGGATGTCATCGTGGTGCGCAAGCTCGGAGTCCCCGACCAACCAGAGCTGGCCATGGGTGCGATCGGCGAGGGTGGGGTCAGGGTCCTGGACACCGACGTGCTCGACCAGGCACGGATCACCGACGCTGCCCTGCAGGCGGTGGAGCGGCGCGAGCGAGGGACCCTCGAGGCGCGCGTAGCAGCCATTCGGGCCGGGCACGAACGGGTGGACGTGCGCGGGCGCACCGTTGTCATCGTCGACGACGGCCTAGCGACCGGATCGACCGCCCGGGCCGCCGTGGCGGTGAGCCGAGCGCTGGGGGCGGCGCACGTCGTCCTGGCGGTGCCGGTGGGACCCCCCGGGGTTGCGGCGCGGAGCGGGGCCGATGAGTTCGTGTGTCTGTCCATGCCGCCGGGGTTCCGGGCGGTGGGCTACCACTATGGAGACTTCTGCGCCACGAGCGAGCAGGCGGTCATCGACCTGCTCGACACCGCGGCCCGGCGGCAGCGGGACGGCCGGCCACCGGACGCTGCGGCTCACGACGCACCCCGCGACGTTCAGCGAGCAGGGCACGAACCGAGCCCCTGACACCGGCAGGCTCGTGACGGACCGTACGGGTCAGGTCACAGACGGCACCCGCCAGTCTCCACTTGATGACAGCGCCCCGTCCCGGGTCTAGATTTCCGCGGGAAGGATGCGAGACAGATCGTCTTTCGGGGGTTCCTCGGCTGGACAGGAGCTTGCGACATGATGGGCAACAAGCAACGGGGACCCACGTCCGGGACGAGCGAAGGCCGCGTCGCCCACCTCGAGTGTCCGCGTCCTCACACCGGTACGAGCCACAGCCGCTGGAGCCGGCCTGCTGCTGGCCCTCGCTGCCGCCGGACCTATGGGCGCCGGCGTCACG
>JBDTDW010000262.1:0-9886 GCA_039922855.1 Candidatus Nanopelagicales bacterium
TTCGACCTACCGGTCTCCGGGTGGCGTGGCGTCGGATCGCGGCAGCGGGCCGGCAGCACGTCGTGATCGAGCAGATCCGCATCCGCGGCCTCGGGGTCATCGAGGACGCGACGCTGGAACCGCATCCGGGGTTCACCGCGGTGACCGGGGAGACCGGCGCCGGCAAGACGATGGTGCTGACGGGCCTCGGACTCCTGTTGGGGGACAAGGCGGATCCCGGTTCGGTCCGCGCCGGCGACTCTCGCGCCGACGTGGAGGGTCGATTCACCGTGGACCCGGCATCTGACATCGCCGCACGGGTCCACGACGCGGGCGGGGACCTCGACGATGACAGCCTGCTCGTCGCGCGGACGGTGAGCGTCGAGGGACGGAGCCGGGCGTACGTCGGGGCCCGATCCGCGCCGGCATCCCTGCTCACGGAGCTGGCTGAGTCGCTCGTGGCGGTGCACGGACAGAGCGACCAGCAGCGGCTGCTCCATCCTGCGGCCCAGCGAACGGCCCTGGACCGCTACGCCGACGCCGACGTCGCGGCGCCGTACGCCGCGTATCGCAAGGCATGGGAACAGTTGCGGGCCGTGGAGGCTGAGCTCACCGACGTCTCGACGAACTTGCGCGAACGAGCCCAGCAGGCCGAGGTGCTCCGGCTCGGACTCTCGGACATCGAGGCTGCCGGTCCGCTGCCCGGCGAGGACGCCCAGCTGCGTATCGAGGCTGACCGGCTGCGTCACTCGGGGGCTCTGCAGGACGCGGCGGCCACCGCCCACGTCGCGCTGTCCGGCTCTGAGAGCGGAGGCGGTGCCGAGTCGGATGCATTCTCCCTGCTGGTGTCTGCCCGACGCGCATTGGAGGCCCAGCGAGAGCACGACCCGACGCTCGCCGAGCTGCAGGACCGCGTGGCGGAGCTGTGCGCGCTCACTGCCGATGTCTCGGCGGACGTCGGCTCGTACCTCGCCGGCGCCGAGGCCGACCCACGCCGGCTGGCCGTGGTCGAGGAGCGGCGAGCCGTGCTGGGGGCACTGACCCGCAAGTACGGCGACACCGTGAACGACGTACTGACCTGGGCCGAGCAGGCTGCGGGCCGCCTCGGCGGCCTCGAGGACGACGAGGCGCGGGTCGTTGCACTGACTGCGGCGCGCGACGCCGCCCGTGCCGACCTCGAGCACCACGGAGCTGCCTTGACGAAGGCGCGCACCGAGGGGGCCGGTCGGTTCGGTGCCGCCGTGACCAGTGAGCTCACGGACCTCGCGATGCCGCACGCCCAGGTGCTGCTCGACGTACGCGCGCTGCCCGCGCCCGGTCCGTACGGCTGTGACGAGGCCGAGATGCTGCTGGCACCACGCCCGGGAGCACCGGCAAGGCCGTTGGCGCGCGCAGCATCGGGCGGGGAGCTGTCCCGGGTGATGCTCGCGGTCGAGGTGGTGCTCGCCGGTTCGGACCCGGTTCCCACCATGGTCTTCGACGAGGTCGACGCCGGAGTGGGCGGGAAGGCCGCCGTCGAGGTCGGCCGACGACTGGCACGGTTGGCCCGTACGACCCAGGTGCTGGTTGTCACGCACCTGCCTCAGGTCGCGGCATTCGCCGACCGGCAGGTGGTCGTGGAGAAGTCCGACGACGGCAGCGTGACGACGGCCGGGCTGCGCGTGGTGGAGGGGGAGGATCGCGTACGCGAGCTCGCCCGGATGATGGCCGGGCTCGAGTCCTCCGAGACCGCGGCCGCTCATGCCGGTGAGCTGCTCGAGCTCGCCGCGAAGGACCGCGTGCCGTCCGCACGCCGACGTGGGAAGGCACGCTGATGACCGAGGTCTTCGACCTGGCGGACCGGATCGTGGAGGCCACAGCGGCCGCCGATCCGATCGAGTCGACGTTCCAGGGGGTCGCCGGATACGCCATGCTTCTCACCGACTATTCCGCCGACGCCGACGACGGACGCGCCGATCAGGCACGGTCGTGGCTCACCGAGCTGGACGCCCTGCGCGTCACCGACGACCACGACCGCCTTGCCGCAGCGTGCCTTCGCGAGCGGTTGGGAGTCCGGATCGCGCTGCACGACGCCGGCGAGAACCTGCGCGATTGCAACGTGCTCGGCAGCCTCGTCCAGGCGCCACGCAGTGCCTTCACACTCATGCCGACCGCCACCGAGCAGGACTGGGACACGATCGCCACCCGGCTGGAGGCGATCCCGGCGTGCCTGGAGTCGGTCCGCTCGGCCTACGCGACAGGGATCGAACGCGGCCAGGTCGCGGCCAGGCGCCAGGTGGTCGGCACCGCCGAGGTCGCGGCGCTGTGCGCCGGGACCGGGCCCGCGGGTGGACCAGCGCCTTGGTTCGCCACGTACGTCGAGCAGTACGACGGAACCGATGCCACCTTGCAGGGACGCCTGCGGTCCGGTGCCGGCGGCGCTACGCAGGCATACGCCGACCTGGCGCGCTGGATGCAGGACTCGTACGCCCCCGCCTCGACACCCGCCGATGCCGTGGGCCCGGAACGGTACGGCCGGCTTGCCCACGCCTACACCGGGGCGGACCTCGACCTCGCCGACACGTACGCCTGGGGCTGGGCGGACCTGGGCCGGATCACGACCCGGATGAACGAGTGCGCCGCCCGGCTGTACGGCGGCACCACACCGGCGTCGGCCCAGGCCCAGCTCGACGCTGACCCGGCGCACACCATCGAGGGCGCGCAGGTCGCCCTGGACTGGTTGCAGCAGCTGACCGACGACACCATCAGCTCCTTCGACGGGGCATACTTCGACATCCCCGAGGCGATGCGGCGGTGCGAGGCCATGTCGGCCCCGCCCGGGTCCGCGGCGGCGCCGTACTACACCGCCCCGAGCGAGGACTTCGCCCGGCCGGGGCGGACCTGGCTCCCCACGTACGGCCAGGACCGGTTCCACAGCTGGTGGCTGACCTCGGTCTGGTACCACGAGGCCGTACCCGGGCATCACCTTCAGGTGGCGTACGCGATGCTGCAGGGCGACCGCCTGTCGCGGTTCCAGCGCGGGACGTTCATCTCCGGTCACGGGGAGGGCTGGGCACTGTACGCCGAAAGACTGATGGACGAGCTCGGCTACTTCAGGGACCCCGCGACCCAGCTTGGGTACCTGTCTGCCCAGGCGCTGCGGGCCGCGCGCATCGTCTTGGACATCGGGCTGCACCTGGGCCGTGCCATCCCGCAGGACATCGATCCGGCACTGCTGGACGGGGTGTCCGGTGACCCCCGTGGTGAGACGTGGAACCGCGAGTTGGCACGGGAGTTCCTGGCCGCGCGGTCGCTGCAGCCGGACGCGTTCGCGGCCAGCGAGGTCGACCGTTACCTCGGGATGCCCGGCCAGGCGATCTCGTACAAGGTGGGCGAAAGGGTGTGGCTGGCCGCGCGGGAGGACGCTCGCAGCGCGGAGGGCTCCGCCTTCGACCTCAAGGCCTGGCACATGCAGGCCCTGGCCCTGGGCTCGGTCGGCCTGGACGTGCTCAGAACCGAGCTAGCGCGTCGGTGACCCTCATGGCAGTGAGGTCAGGGCCGTGGCCCCAGGGTTGGAGCGGTCCGTCATTGATCATGGGGTTGAGGTCGGTTCCGGCCGAGAAGCACACTCAAACCCAAGATCAACAGGAGGAAGCACGCGCCACCCCATGATCAGTGGGGAGACACGAACCCGGGTCCGGGATGACCGGGGCCGGGGGTGGGTACGGAGGCGCCCTCCTGGGGATGTCGTTGCAGCGGTCGGGTGAGTGAATCTGCCTCCGTGCGCTGACCAAGGTGCACAGGCAGGAGGGATGGTACGGGTCCTTGACGACACGCGTTGCGGGGCGAAGGGGGCTGAAGTACCGGTGATAGCCTGGACTTCCGTGAATGCCCAGCAAACGAAGCACCTGTTCGTCACCGGAGGCGTCGCGTCCTCCCTGGGCAAGGGGCTCACGGCTTCCTCGCTCGGCAACCTGCTGAAGGCCCGTGGTCTGCGCGTCACGATGCAGAAGCTGGACCCGTACCTCAACGTCGACCCCGGCACGATGAACCCGTTCCAGCACGGCGAGGTGTTCGTCACCGACGACGGCTCAGAGACCGACCTCGACGTCGGGCACTACGAGCGGTTCTTGGACGTCGAGCTGCACGGGTCGGCCAACGTGACGACCGGGCAGGTGTACTCGACGGTCATCGCCAAGGAGCGCCGTGGGGAGTACCTCGGGGACACCGTCCAGGTGATCCCGCACATCACGAACGAGATCAAGTCGCGGATCCGGCGGATGGCCGGCCCTGACGTCGATGTCGTGATCACCGAGGTGGGCGGGACCGTCGGCGACATCGAGTCACTGCCCTTCCTGGAGGCGATCCGGCAGATTCGCCACGAGGTCGGGCGCGAGAACGTGTTCTTCCTGCACATCTCGTTGCTGCCGTACATCGGGCCCTCGGGAGAGCTGAAGACCAAACCGACGCAGCACTCGGTCGCCGCACTGCGCAACATCGGTATTCAGCCCGACGCGATCGTGCTTCGTGCCGACAGGGAGGTGCCGGCGTCGATCAAGCGCAAGGTCTCGCTCATGTGCGACGTCGACCTGGATGCGGTCGTCGCGGCCGTCGACGCGCCGAGCATCTACGACATCCCGAAGGTCCTGCACTCCGAGGGGCTCGACGCGTACGTCGTTCGCCGGCTGGACCTGCCGTTCCGCGACGTGGACTGGACCGACTGGGATCAGCTGCTGCGCCGCGTGCACCACCCGACCTACGAGGTCACGGTGGCGCTCGTGGGCAAGTACGTCGACCTGCCGGACGCGTACCTCTCGGTCACCGAGGCGCTGCGCGCGGGTGGGTTCGCGCACGATGCCCGGATGAACATCCGCTGGGTGCCTTCCGACGACTGTGCCAGCGCGGAGGGTGCCGAGAAACAGCTCGCCGACGTCGATGCGGTGTGCGTGCCCGGAGGGTTCGGGGTGCGCGGCATCGAGGGCAAGCTCGGAGCGTTGAAGTACGCGCGGGAGAACAGGATTCCGACATTGGGACTGTGCCTGGGCCTGCAGTGCATGGTCATCGAGTACGCCCGCGACGTCGCCGGGATGGTGGGCGCCGGCTCGGCCGAGTTCGACGAGGCGACCCCGTACCCGGTCATCGCGACTATGGCCGACCAGCGCGACGTGGTCTCCGGCGAGCGTGACATGGGCGGCACCATGCGGCTGGGTCTCTACCCCGCCAAGCTCGCGGACGGCTCGATCGTGCGCGAGGTCTATGGCGAGCCGTACGTCGATGAGCGTCACCGGCACCGGTACGAGGTCAACAACGACTTTCGCGACCAGATCGCCGCAGCCGGGATGGTGTTCTCCGGCACCTCGCCGGACGGGCGCCTGGTGGAGTTCGTCGAGCTGCCCCGCGAGGTCCACCCCTACTACGTCGGTACGCAGGCCCACCCCGAGCTGCGGTCCCGGCCGACGAAGGCGCACCCGTTGTTCGCGGGCCTGGCCGCAGCGGCGCTGGCACGCCAGTCGCAGCCGGACCTCGCGGCTGCCCAGCGCATCGCGTGAGCCCGGTGCCCGGTGCGGGTGTGTCGTGGCAGGACGTCCGCGACGAGCCGGACCCGCGGCCGGTGCTGGCCAGCGAGCTGTTGGTGTCCGGCAGGGTGTGGGACGTCCGTCGCGACACGGTCGACCTGCGCGACGGCCAGGTCGTGATACGAGACCTGGTGATCCACTACGGCGCCGTCGGTGTGCTCGCGATCGACGACGACGACCAGGTGCTGCTCGTACGCCAGTACCGCCACCCGGTCGCGATGATGCTGTGGGAGCCGGTGGCCGGCCTGCTCGACGTGGCCGGTGAGGACCCGGTCAGCGCCGCTCGCCGCGAGCTGGTCGAGGAGGCGGGCCTGGTCGCCGGACGGTGGGACCTGCTGGTCGACTATGAACCCACCCCCGGCGGGTCGACCGAAGCGCTGCGCATCTACCTGGTCCGCGAGCTGTCCCCAGCCCCGGGCGGACGCCCCGCCGGCACGGGGGAGGAACGGGACATGCCAATGGCGTGGATCCCCCTCGACGAGGCACGTGACCGGGTGCTCTCGGGGGCCCTGACCGCCCCGATCACCGTCGTCGGCGTCCTCGCGGCCACCTGCGCGCGCGCCGCGGGCTGGTCCGGCCTGCGTCCGGCAGAATCGCCGTGGCCGGTGCGCGATGTCCTTGTCGCACAGGGCCGGATCCGCGGTAGCTGACCCCGCGGTTCGTGTCTTCTGCGCCACGACGGCCGACGGGTGTGCCCTGCTGGTATCGGCCGTCCAACTTCGGTGATCATGCAAGTCTGCCTGCTTTGCAACGGCTTCCGACCGGCCGGCACGGGTTAGACATGATGAGAAGGCCGGGAACCGACCACCTTTCGCGGGGTCGGTGCCCATCGACACCTCGGGCGAGACTGTCAGGCCGCTCGAGCCGGACGCCCTCGGTGTCAGGGTGGACGGGCGTGAGGGCGCTGGGCCGTATCGCCGGGCCGCGTGACCAGGCACTGCGGTCCGGGGGGTACGAAGCGTCCATCTCCGGCCCGGTGGATTGACAGGTTGGCCCGGCACAGGGGGAATGGCACGGATAGCGTGGGGGAATCCCCCCGTGCGGGCGGGTCGCGGGCAGCCATCGGGCCGGGGACCGGCCGCCGGTACATCATCCGGCGCAACGGCGCCGCGCCCAGAGAAGGACCCTCGACGTGAAGGTCGGCATTCCCCGCGAGGTCAAGAACAACGAGTACCGCGTCGCCATCACCCCGGCCGGGGTGCACGAGCTGGTGCGTCACGGCCATGAGGTCTTCGTCGAGCACGAGGCCGGGGTGGGTTCCTCGATCCCCGACGCGGAGTACGTCTCCGCCGGTGCCACGATCCTGGCTACGGCGGACGACGTGTGGGGGACCGGCGAGCTCATCTTGAAGGTGAAGGAGCCGATCGCCTCGGAGTACCACCAGATCCGCAAGGAGCACACGCTCTTCACGTACCTGCACCTGGCAGCGAACCGCCCCGCAACCGACGCCATCGTGGCCAGCGGTGCCACAGCGATCGCGTACGAGACCGTCGAGCTCCCGGACCGCTCCTTGCCGTTGCTCGCTCCGATGTCCGAGGTCGCGGGTCGGCTCGCCCCGCAGGTCGGGGCGAACTGCCTCATGAGCGCCCAGGGCGGACGCGGCGTGCTCATGGGAGGCGTGTCCGGTGTCTACGCCGCGAAGGTCGTCGTCCTTGGTGCTGGCGTGTCCGGGATGAACGCTGCTGCGATCGCGCTGGGCATGCAGGCCGAGGTGTTGCTGCTCGACCTCAACATTGCACGGCTGCGCCAAGCGGACGCCATCTACCAGGGTCACCTGCAGACGGTTGCGTCCAACGCCTTCGAGATCGAGCGGGCTGTGCTCGACGCGGACATGGTCATCGGCGCGGTCCTCGTACCAGGTGCGAAGGCCCCCACCCTGATCTCCAACGACCTGGTGTCGAGGATGAAGCCCGGCTCGGTGCTCGTCGACATCGCGATCGACCAGGGCGGCTGCTTCGAGGACTCCCACCCCACGACGCACGCTGACCCGACGTACTTGGTGCACGGCTCGGTGTTCTACTGCGTCGCGAACATGCCTGGCGCGGTCCCGAATACCTCCACGTATGCGCTGACCAACGTGACGCTGCCCTACGCCGTCGCGCTGGCCAACAAGGGCTGGCGGCAGGCGCTCCGCGACGACCACCCGCTGTCGCTGGGCCTGAACGTCCAGGACGGCCAGATCACGTATGGTGCCGTCGCGTCGGCCTTCGAGATGGAGCACGTCTCGCTGGAGTCCGCCCTCGCCTGACTTCTCCTGGGAGTCACTGACGCTCGAGTTGTTTCCCGCACCGGGCAGCGATCCGGACGCCCGTGACCCGTGAAAATGACGACAGTTATGTCGGGTAGCGTGCCAGCGTGGGTGAGGACGCGGCAGTGGCACCGGAGCCGGCCTCGACGCCTGGGCAGGCCACGACGTCGGGGCTGGGCCGTACCTCGCTGGTACGCACCATCACGGCGTACCTGGACCACCTGGTCGTCGAGCGAGGCATCGCGGCCAACACGCTGCTGGCCTACCGGCGCGACCTGACGCGCTACCGGTGCTGGTGCCAGGCGCAGGGGATAACAGACCTGGCCGACCTGACGGAGAACGACGTCACCGACTTCCTGGCAGCGCTACGACACGGTGACGACGACCACCGACCCCTAGCGGCGGCCTCGTCGGCCCGGACCGTGGTGGCGGTACGCGGGCTGCACCGATTCGCCGCTCGGGAGGGACTGGTCGAGCAGGACCCTGGCCGTGACGTACGCCCGCCGGCGGCACCCCGCCGGCTACCCAAGGCGATCAGCGTCGAGGAGGTCGAGGCGATCCTGGTGGCGGCGAGCCGTGATCAGAGCCCGGCGGCGCTACGTGACCGGGCCATGCTCGAGCTGATCTACGCGACCGGGGCCCGGATCTCCGAAGCGGTCGGGCTCGACGTCGACGACGTCGACCCGGAAACCTCGTCGGTCCTGCTTCAGGGCAAAGGCGGCAAGCAGCGCATGGTCCCGGTCGGGTCCCTGGCGTTGACGGCGCTGGCCGCGTACCGGGTCCGCGGTCGGCCCGCGCTGGCTGCCAAGGGCAAGGGGAATGCGGCGCTGTTCTTGAACTTTCGAGGTGGCCGACTCACCCGGCAGGGCGCCTGGACTGTGCTGCGACAGGCCGCCGAGCGGGCGGGAGTCACCTCCGCCGTGTCCCCGCACACCCTGCGGCACTCTTTCGCCACCCATCTGCTCGACGGGGGTGCCGACGTGCGGGTGGTGCAGGAGCTTTTGGGTCACGCGTCCGTGACGACCACGCAGATCTACACGTTGGTGACCGTGGACCGTCTGCGCGAGGTATACGCGACAGCACACCCGCGGGCTCTGGGCTGAGCCGGTGCACCTTGCCCGGGTTCGCATTGCCCCAGGTGTCCTGGCACCCTAGAGTCGCGCACGGTCGTCAACGGCGATGCGTGCTGGCACCACCACATCGAGACAAGGGCGAAACTGCTAGTGGCCAAGTCGACAACTGACACGGCGGCGACGGGCGTACCAGGTGAGGGGCCGGCCGGAGCCATCGAGCTCGGTCCCACCCAGCGTCCCCTGGTCGAGTTCCCCGAGCCCTCGGCGCCCAGTACACACGGGCCGGCCCGTGTCATCGCCCTGTGCAACCAGAAGGGTGGTGTCGGCAAGACGACGACCACCATCAACCTGGGCGCCGCGCTGGCTGAGACCGGCCGGCGGGTCCTGCTCGTGGACTTCGATCCACAGGGGGCGCTTTCGGTCGGGCTGGGCGTGAACCCACACGATCTGGACCTGACGATCTACAACCTGATGATGCAGCGCGACGTCGCGATCGACGAAGTGCTGCTCAAGACCGGCACACCCGGGATGGACCTGCTGCCGGCCAACATCGACTTGTCGGCGGCCGAGGTGCAGCTCGTGAGCGAGGTGGCACGCGAGCAGGCCCTGGCGCGGGTTCTCGCCCCGATCATCCCCGACTACGACGTCGTGCTCATCGACTGCCAGCCGAGTCTGGGACTGCTAGCGGTCAATGCGCTGGCAGCCTCGGACGGCGTGATCGTCCCGCTGGAGTGCGAGTTCTTCGCCCTGCGAGGGGTTGCGCTTCTCATGGACACCATCCAGCGCGTCCAGGAGCGAATCAACCCTCGACTGGAGGTCGAGGGAATACTGGCGACGATGTACGACTCCCGTACGCTGCACGGCCGCGAGGTCCTGGCCAGGCTCGTGGAGGCGTTCGGGGACAAGGTCTTCCACACCGTGATCGCCCGCACGGTGCGCTTCCCGGAGACCAACGTCGCCGGCGAGCCGATCACCAGCTATGCCCCGACGTCGCCGGGAGCCGTGGCATACCGGCAGCTGGCGCGCGAGGT
>JBDTDW010000263.1:0-16535 GCA_039922855.1 Candidatus Nanopelagicales bacterium
GCGCCGACGACGCCCCGACCACCACCGTCGCACCCCAGCCCGCTTCCCGCGGCACGGACCACTCCTTCACGGTCGGCTGGGTGCTGCTCGGTATCGGGCTCTTCCTCACCCTCGGCGTCTTCTTCGCCGTCGCCTACCGGGGTTCGGTGCTGCAGGCCGACCACACCGGTATCCAGCGCGGGACCACCACGCCCGCCGCCACCACCACCACCCCGTAACTCCCAGGTTTGCAAGTACCTGCTCGAAATGTTGTCAATCCGCGGCGAAACCCACACTTCGAGCAGGTACGCGGATGCGCGGTCGGGCTAGCGGGTCGACCGGTCCACGAACGGCGGCAGGACCACCTGGAAGCGGGACGGCCGGCCACGTACATCGACGACGACCTCGTCACCGGCACCCACCCCGGACGCGGTGTCCAGCAGGGCCAATCCGATCCCCTGCTTCAGCGTCGGGGAGAACGTGCCGCTGGTGACCTCCCCGATCACGGTCCCTCCAGGCCCGGAGAGCACCGTCATGTGCTGGCGGGGGATGGCGCGCTCCAGTGCCAACAGCCCCCACGAGTGCCGTCGCGGCCCTTGAGCCCGCTCCGCCAACAGCGCGTCGCGTCCCCGGAACGCACCCTTGGTCCAACCCACAGCCCAGCCCGAGCGGGCCTGCACCGGACTGATGCCCGGTGAGAGCTCGTGGCCGTGCAGGGAGTAGCCCATCTCGGTCCGCAGCGTGTCACGTGCGCCCAACCCGCACGGACGCACGCCCGCCGCTGACAACAGGTCCCACCAGGTCCCAGCGTCGACCCACGGCACCACGAGCTCGTAACCGTGCTCCCCGGTATATCCCGTGCGGCACACCACGATCCGGCGGGCTTCGACTTCGACGTCGGTGAATGACATGTACGCCAGTTCGGTCGGCAGCCCTACGCTCTCCAGCGCCGTCACCGACGCCGGGCCCTGGACGGCGAGGATCGCGTAGTCGGTGTGCTGGTCCCATACCTCGATACCGGCGGGCGCCGCGCCTCGCACGATCTGTACGACTTCGTCGGTGTTCGCCGCGTTCGGGACCAGAAACACCTCGTCCGGGCTGCGCAGGTACGCGATCAGGTCATCGATGACACCCCCGCTGTCGTTGCACAGCAACGTGTACTGCGCCTGCCCCGACCCGATGCGACCCAGATCGTTGGTCAGGACGTCGTTGAGGTACGCCACCACCCCGGGTCCGCGGACCAGCACCTTGCCCAGGTGGCTGACGTCGAACATGCCGACCTGCTGCCGGACGGCGGTGTGCTCGGCCACGACACCGCCGTCGGCATACTCCAAGGGCATCGACCAGCCACCGAAGTCCCCGAGCTTGGCGCCGAGGGACACGTGGCGTTCGTGCAGCGGGGACAGCTGTAGGGGTGCGTCAGGGGCGGCGGACAGATCGCTCACCCACCCACGCTACCGAGCCGATTCCCCGGGACGTCCAGCGCCCGGGGTCCGGTTGGCGCCGACAACACCGGACGACGGCGATGTCACCCGGCGATAGGGTCGCGGCAGACCCCAACCCTTCACTTCCTGGAGCCCCCCGTGACCACGTTGTCGCTGACCTCGGCCGACCTTGCCGGCACCGCAACCGATGCAGTCGTCGTCGCCATCGCCCCCGCCGGGGACCGCCGTCGCAAGAGCGCCGTCGTCGTGGGGCCGGCCGCGCGCCTGAAGGCCGTCCCGGCCAAACGGCTGCAGGAGTCGCTCGCCGCCCTCGGCGCGACCGGCAAGGCCGGGGAGGTCCATCGCGTACCCGGCAGCGGCATCACGGCAGCTGCGCTGGTCCTGGCGGTGGGCTTGGGCGAGGCCGGGTCCGGCTACGACGAGGAGAGCCTGCGCCGGGCCGCCGGCACCGCGGCCCGGGCCTTGGCAGGGCGCCGGCGCGCGGTCTTCGCGCTCCCGGTGGACGGCCCGGCCCAGCTCGAGGCCGTCGCCCTCGGCGTGGCCCTCGGCGCGTACTCGTTCACCGCGTTCCGAGCCGACTCGATGACCGGTCGCCCGGTCGAGCTGCGTTCGGTCGCACTCCTTGTGCCCGACGCCAAGGATGCCGACTCCAAGGCCGCCCTCTCGCGCGCCCAGGTCATCGGTGCCGCGGTGAACCTGAGCCGCGACCTGATCAACACCCCTTCGTCGGCGATGACGCCCTCCGATCTCGCGGCCGCCGCCACCTCCGCTGCGGAGGGGCTGCCCCTGGACGTCGAGATCCTGGACGAGGCCGCGCTTCGTGCCGGTGGATACGGCGGCATCATCGGGGTCGGTCAGGGCTCAGCGAACCCACCTCGGCTGATCCGCCTGGCGTACCGGCCAGAAGAAGCGCGCGCCCACCTCGCCCTGGTGGGCAAGGGGATCACGTTCGACACCGGTGGCATCTCGATCAAGCCCTCCCTCAACATGCACCTGATGAAGACCGACATGAGCGGGGCGGCCGCAGTGATTGCCGCGACGACTGCGATCGCCCGACTGGGAATCCCGGTGTCGGTCACCGGTTATGCAGCGTCCGCGGAAAACATGCCTGGAGGCGCTGCGCAACGCCCCGGCGATGTCATCACGATCTACGGGGGCAAGACCGTCGAGGTCCTCGACACCGACGCCGAAGGTCGCCTGGTGCTCGCCGATGCCCTCGTACGCGCCCAGGAGGACTCACCCGACGTCATCGTGGACGTCGCGACGCTGACCGGCGCCCAGGTCGTTGCGCTGGGGTCCCGTACGGCAGGGATCATGGCCAACGACGACGACCTGCGCGGAGCCGTCCACGCCGCCGCGACCCGAGCCGGGGAGACCACCTGGCCGATGCCCCAGCCGACCGAGCTGCGCTCGCGCCTGGACAGCCTCGTGGCTGATATCGCCAACATCCCGACCACGGGGCGCCGCGAGGCCGGGATGCTGACCGCCTCGGTGTTCCTGCGCGAGTTCGTGAAAGACAGCCAGCGCTGGGCCCATCTCGACATCGCGGGGCCGGCATACAACGAGCACGCGGCGTACGGCTACGTGCCCACGGGCGGCACCGGTGTCGCGGTACGCACGTTCATCCAGCTGGCGGAGGACCTCGCTGACGGCAGCGTCTGACGCGGCCGTCCACGCGGGTCCTAGCGCCGCGCCACCGTCGGTTGGGCAGGTTCGGGACCGCATCGGCAGCCCGCGCGTAGGAACGTGACGAGCAACACCCGGGACCAAAGTCCTGAACACCGCCCGGACCCGTGGTCGCCAACGCGAGGCCCCATAGGGTCGCAGCATGGCGACCTCACGCACGGCCGCGGGCGGACCGACAGGTGCACCGTCGGCGGGGCCGGATGGCCCGATCATGGACGCTCTGCTGGGCACCGGCCGGTTCTTCACCCGCTGGGACGAGTCCCCCGACGCCCGGGTGGTTTTCCGCGAGGGCGGCCGGGCGGGGGACGTCTTCTACCGCGACCGGTGGCGCCATGACAAGGTCGTCCGCTCCACCCATGGCGTCAACTGCACGGGGTCGTGCTCCTGGAAGGTCTACGTCAAGGACGGGATCATCACCTGGGAGACCCAGCAGACCGACTATCCGACCACCGGGCCCGACAGCCCGGAGTACGAGCCGCGCGGCTGTCCGCGTGGTGCCGCCTTCAGCTGGTACACCTACTCCCCGACCCGGGTACGCCACCCGTACGCGCGCGGTGTCCTGGTCGAGATGTACCGCGAGGCCAAGGCCCGCCTGAAAGACCCGGTCCTGGCGTGGGCCGACGTGGTGGGCGACCCCGAGCGGCGCCGTCGCTACCAGCAGGCACGCGGCAAGGGCGGGCTGGTGCGCGTCTCCTGGGACGAGGCCAGCGAGATGGTCGCTGCGGCCCACGTGCACACCATCAAGACGTACGGTCCGGACCGCTGCACCGGTTTCTCCCCCATCCCGGCCATGTCGATCGTGTCTCACGCCATCGGGACCCGGTTCATCCAGCTCATCGGCGGGGCGATGACCTCGTTCTACGACTGGTACGCCGACCTGCCGGTGGCCTCACCGCAGGTCTTCGGGGACCAGACCGACGTCCCGGAGTCCGGCGACTGGTGGGACTCCACCTACCTGATGATGTGGGGCTCCAACGTCCCGGTGACCCGTACGCCTGACGCGCACTGGATGACCGAGGTGCGCTACCGCGGCACCAAGGTCGTGAGCATCAGCCCGGACTACGCCGACAACACCAAGTTCGCCGACGAGTGGCTTCCCGCGCAGGCCGGTACCGATGCGGCGCTGGCCATGGCCATGGGCCACGTGATCCTTCGCGAGTATCTCGTCGACCGGGAGGTGCCTTTCTTCCGCGACTACGTACGCACCTACACCGACCTGCCGTTCCTGGTCACACTGCGCCGCCACGAGGGCCAGGACGGCCTGGTCCCGGGCAAGTTCCTGACCTCGGCGGACCTGCCGGGCGCTGACCCCGACGCCGAGGGCGCCCAGTGGAAGACGGTGCTGCTCGACTCGGCCACCGGAAAGACCGCCGTGCCCAACGGATCCATGGGATTTCGATACACCGACTCCGGTGTCGGCAAGTGGAACCTCGATCTGGAAGGTGTCGTCCCGGCGCTGTCCACTCGGGACGCCGCCAACGACGGCACCCAGGACGTGGCCGAGGTCCTGCTGCCCTGCTTCGAAACCCCGGACGGATCAGGCACGGTGCTGCGCCGTGGCGTGCCGGTACGCCGTGTCGGCGAACACCTGGTCACCACAGTGTTCGACCTGATGCTTGCGCAGTACGGCGTGGGTCGCGACGGGCTGCCGGGACAGTGGCCTAGCGGATACGACGACGCCGAGACGCCCTACACGCCGGCGTGGCAGGAGACCATCACCTCGGTGCCGGCGCAGGCGTGCATCCGGATCGCGCGCGAGTTCGCCACGAACTCCGAGCAGTCCGGCGGCCGCTCTATGATCATCATGGGTGCGGGCATCTGCCAGTGGTTCCACGGCGACGCGACATATCGCGCGGTGCTCGCGATGCTCATGCTCACCGGCGCCATGGGGCGCAACGGCGGCGGCTGGGCACACTACGTCGGGCAGGAGAAGACCCGGCCGCTGACCGGATGGGTGTCACTGGCCAACGGCCTGGACTGGTCCCGGCCGCCACGAACCGTGCCGGGAACCTCGTTCTGGTACATGCACACCGACCAGTACCGCTACGACGGCTACCTCTCCGACGAGCTGACGTCTCCGCTGGCGGAGGGCCACCTGGCGGGCATGCACTCGGCCGACGCGATCGCACAGTCCGCACGCCTGGGCTGGATGCCGTTCTACCCGCAGTTCGACCGCAATCCCCTGGACCTGGCCGACGAGGCGATCGCCGCCAACCCGGACAAGCCGATCGACCATGTCGTGGAGAAGATCGTCGACGGGAGCCTGAAGTTCGCCATCGACGACGTAGACGCGCCGGAGAACTGGCCGCGCACGCTCGTACTGTGGCGGGCCAACCTGCTGGCCTCCTCGGGCAAGGGCAACGAGTACTTCCTCAAGCACCTGCTGGGAACCCATTCCAGCGTGATGGGTGAGCAGTCGCAGATGCGGCCCTCGGAGGTGCAGTGGCGCGAGGAAATCCCGGAGGGCAAGCTCGACCTTCTCGTGAGCGCGGACTTCCGGATGACCTCCACGACGCTGCTGTCCGACGTGGTGCTGCCGGCGGCGACCTGGTACGAGAAGCACGACCTGTCCAGCACCGACATGCACCCGTTCGTGCACGCCTTCAGCCCCGCCATCGACCCGCCATGGGAGGCCAAGAGCGACTTCGACACGTTCCACGTCATTGCCCGCAAGCTCTCCGAGATGGCGCGCACCCACCTGGGGACCAGGCACGACGTCGTGAGCGTACCGATGCAGCACGACACGCCGGGTCAGACGTCCCAGCCCGGCGGGGTCATACGCGACTGGCGCACCGACGAAGTGGCGGCCATACCCGGAAAGACGATGCCGCTGCTGCAGATCGTCGAGCGCGACTACACCGCTATCGCGGACAAGCTCGGTACGCTCGGACCGCTCGCCGAGCGGCTCGGTTTCACGGTCAAGGGTGTGACGTACGACGTCTCGCACGAGGTGGAGCGCCTGAGTCACAAGAACGGCGTCATGCTCGGCGGCGCCGGTGACGGGCGCCCGGCACTGGACACCGACGTCAAGATGGCCGAGGCGATCTTGAACCTCAGCGGCACCTGCAACGGTGAGCTCGCGCTGCAGGGCTTCCAGACCCTGGAGAAGCGCGTCGGCAAGCCGCTCGCCGACCTCGCGGCCGGATCGGAGGAGAAACGCATCACCTTCGCCGACACCCAGTCCCGGCCGGTCCCGGTCATCACGTCACCGGAGTGGTCCGGTTCGGAGACTGGTGGGCGGCGTTACGCCCCGTTCACCGTCAACGTGGAACGGCTCAAGCCGTGGCACACCCTCACCGGGCGGATGCACTTCTTCCTCGACCACGACTGGATGCGCGACCTGGGCGAGACCATGCCGACGTACCGGCCGCCCCTGGACCTTCACCGATTGCTCGGTGAGCCCAAGCTCGGCCCGGACGGCGCCAAACAGGTCACGGTGCGCTATCTGACGCCGCACTCGAAGTGGTCGATCCACTCGGAGTACCAGGACAACTTGTTCATGCTCTCGCTGTCGCGCGGTGGGCCGACGGTATGGATGAGCCCGCAGGACGCGGACTCCATCGGTGCCAAGGACAACGACTGGGTCGAGTGCGTCAACGCCAACGGTGTCCTCGTCGTGCGCGCCATAGTCAGCCACCGGATGCCCGAAGGGGTCGTCTTCGTCTACCACGTCCAGGAACGCACGATCGATGTCCCCAAGTCCGAGACGACCGGCCGCCGTGGCGGAGTCCACAACAGTCTCACCCGGCTGCTCGTGAAGCCGACACACCTGATCGGCGGTTACGCGCAGCTGGCGTACGCGTTCAACTACCTCGGCCCGACTGGCAACCAGCGCGACATCGTCACCACGATCCGCCGGCGTAGTCAGGACGTGACGTACTGATGACCGTATCCAACTGTCGTTGCCATGCAAGGAGTTCGGCGTGAAGGTCATGGCCCAGATGGGCATGGTGATGAACCTCGACAAGTGCATCGGGTGCCACACCTGCTCAGTGACGTGCAAGCAGACCTGGACCAACCGGGCTGGTGTCGAGTACGTCTGGTTCAACAACGTGGAGACGCGCCCGGGGCAGGGGTACCCACGGCGCAACGAGGACCAGGAGACCTGGAAGGGCGGCTGGAAGCTCAACCGCAGGGGCCGGCTCGAGCTGCGCTCGGGCGGGCGCTTCAAGCGGCTGCTGTCCATCTTCGCGAACCCCGTGCTGCCCAAGCTCGGCGACTACTACGAGCCCTGGACCTACGACTACGCCAACCTCATCGAGGCCCCGCTCGGCGACGACTTCCCGGTCGCGCGGCCCAAGTCGCTCATCACGGGCAAGGACACGAAGATCAGCTGGTCGGCGAACTGGGACGATGACCTCGGCGGTGCGCCGGAGATGGGCCATCTCGACCCGATCGTGGAGAAGATCCGCAAGGAGTCCGAGGAGCGCATCAAGTTCGAGTTCGAGAAGACTTTCATGTTCTACCTGCCGCGCATCTGCGAGCACTGCCTCAACCCGGCGTGCGTGGCGTCCTGCCCGTCGGGTGCGATCTACAAGCGGTCCGAGGACGGCATCGTCCTGGTCGACCAGGACCGGTGCCGCGGCTGGCGGCAGTGCATCACGGCCTGCCCGTACAAGAAGGTCTACTTCAACCACAAGACCGGCAAGGCCGAGAAGTGCACGTTCTGCTACCCGCGCGTCGAGGTCGGGCTTTCGACTGTGTGCGCCGAGACCTGCGTGGGTCGACTGCGCTACATCGGCCTGTTCCTCTACGACGCCGACGCCGTGACCGCGGCCGCGTCGCAGGAGAACGACCAGGACCTGTACCAGGCGCAGATGGATCTACTGCTTGATCCCAAGGACCCCAAGGTGATCGCCGGTGCCAAGGCCTCCGGGATCCCGGACGACTGGATGGACGCTGCCCGCCGCTCGCCGGTCTACGCGCTCGCCAAGACCTATCGGGTCGCGCTACCGCTGCATCCGGAGTTCCGCACCATGCCGATGGTCTGGTACGTGCCGCCGCTGTCCCCGGTGGTCGATCTGCTCAAGGAGCAGGGCCACGACGCGGAGGACCACGGAAACCTGTTCGGTGCCATCGAAGCGCTGCGGATCCCGGTGGAGTACCTCGGCGAGCTTTTCACGGCCGGCGACACCCAGATCATCACCGACGTGCTGCGCCGACTTGCGGCGATGCGTTCGTTCATGCGCGGGATCACGCTGGGCAACGACCCCGACGAGTCGATCGCGGCGTCGGCGGGGATGACCGGTGGTGGCATGTACGAGATGTACCGCCTCATGGCGATCGCGAAGTACGAGGAGCGCTACGTCATCCCGAAAGCGCACGAGGAGCAGGGCCACGAGCTCGAGGAGATGGGCTGCTCGGTCGACTTCGAGGACGAGGGTCCCGGCGCCGGGCTGTTCGGGGAGGCGTCCGGTCGCCCGGTGCCGGTCGCGGTCGAGACGTTCGAGGCCCTCAAGCGCCGCCAGACCTCGGAGGGGATCGCTACCACGGAGTCGATGCACGGCAGGGTCAACCTGCTCAACTGGGACGGCGTGGGCGTCCCGGTCGGACTCTTCCCCGGGGTCCAGGACGTCAGTGGTCGGACCGTCAGTGGGGAGGACACGTGAGCGCCCGGACCACGCACCTGGTGGCAGCGTGGTGTCTGGACTTCCCGACAGAAGCGTTGCTGTCCCGGCTGCCGGAGCTGCAGGCGGGCACCGCGACCGTGTCACGCCGACAGCGCGAGGCCATGGCCCCGCTGCTGGAGCACCTCGCGACCACCCCGTTGGAGGCGCTGCAGCTCACGTACGTCGACGTGTTCGACATGTCGAAGAAGTTCGCGCTCTACCTGTCGTACTGGACAGATGGCGACACCCGGCGCCGCGGCGAGATCCTCGCCGGGTTCAAGGCACGCTATCGGGCCAGCGGCTGGCTCGTCGACACCCACGGAGAGCTCCCGGACTACCTGCCGATGGTCCTCGAGTACGCCGCGGTAGCCGATCCCGTCGACGGACCGGCGCTGCTGCAGGAGTACCGGCCGAGCCTGGAGCTGCTCAAGTTCGCGCTGCAGGCCGCGGGCACCCCGTACGCCGGGCTGATCGAAGCGGTGTGCGACACGCTGCCCGGCGCATCCCCGGCCGACGCAGCTGCCGTGCACCGGATGGCCGCCAACGGCCCGCCCCGTGAGCAGGTCGGCCTCGACGCGTACGACCCGCGACTGCTGCCATTGTCCGGAGGAGCCCAATGAACGTCGTGCTGTGGGGGGTGCTGCCGTACATCATGCTCGTCGTGCTCATCGGCGGCACGATCTGGCGCTACCGCTACGACCAGTTCGGCTGGACGACCAGATCGTCCCAGCTGTACGAGTCCCGGCTGCTTCGCATCGGGTCCCCGTTGTTCCACTTCGGCCTGCTGTTCGTCATAGTCGGGCATCTCGTCGGCCTGGTCATCCCGCAGAACTGGACCGAGAAGATCGGGATGAGCGAGACGCTGTACCACGTCAATGCTCTCGTCGTCGGTGGGATCGCCGGGGTGTGCACGCTGCTCGGGATCGGCATCCTGATCTACCGCCGGCGCACCACCGGGCCGGTGTTCATGGCCACCACCAAGAACGACAAGATGATGTACGTCGTGCTCGTCGGCGCCATCGTGCTGGGCGTGGCCACCACGGTGGTCAGCGCCTCGGCCGGCCTTAGCTCCCACGAGTACAACTACCGCGACACCGTCGCGCCCTGGTTCCGCTCGCTGTTCGTCCTGCAGCCTGATGTCGCCTCGATGGCCGCGGCTCCGGTCGCGTTCAAGATCCACACTTTGGTAGGCATGCTGCTGTTCACGATCTGGCCCTTCACCAGGCTCGTGCACGCCTTCACCGCTCCGTTCCACTACCTGTTCCGCCCCTATGTCGTGTACCGCAGCAGGGACGCCCGACCGGCACCAGGGGTCTCCGCCCCCAAGCGCGGCTGGGACCCCGTCGGCACTCGCGACCGCGACCGCTGAAGCCCACCGCCCCAGAGAGGACGGCACATCTGTGTCCGCCGCCGAAACAATTGCGCTGCCCAAGGGCCAACAGGTCCGCAACCTCACGCTGGCGACGATCGCGTTCGCGCTCACGTTCTGGGCGTGGAACCTCATCGGACCACTGGCGGTCCGCTACAGCCTGCAGCTGTCCCTGACCACCAGCCAGAAGTCGCTGCTCGTCGCGACGCCGGTTCTCGTGGGCGCGCTCGGTCGTATCCCGGTGGGTGCGCTCACCGACCGCTACGGCGGCCGGGTCATGTTCACGGTGCTGTCGTTGGTGACCATCGTGCCGGTGCTTGCAGTGGCCTGGGCCACCAGCATCGGTTCGTACGCCCTGCTGCTCCTGTTCGGGTTCTTCCTGGGAATAGCCGGGACGAGCTTCGCCACCGGCATCCCCTTCGTGAACGCCTGGTACGAAGCGCCGCGCCGCGGGTTCGCGACCGGGGTGTTCGGCGCCGGGATGGGTGGTACCGCTTTGTCGGCGTACTTCACGCCGCGATTCGTGAACTGGTTCGGCGAGGTCACCACCTTTGTGATCATGGCTGTTGCCTTGGCGGCGCTGGCAGCCGTCTGCTGGACGATGATGCGTGACTCGCCGCGCTGGAGCCCGAACACCGACCGGGTGACGCCCAAGCTGATCGCCGCACTCAAGCTGCCCGTCACCTGGCAGCTCTCGTTCCTCTACGCGGTCGTGTTCGGTGGCTTCGTCGCGTTCTCGACGTACCTGCCTACTTACATCAACACCATCTATGGTTTCTCCCCCGTCGACGCGGGCGGACGTACGGCGGTGTTCTCGGTCGCCGCTGTCGTGGCACGTCCGGTGGGTGGCGTCCTCTCGGACAGGATCGGCCCGAAGCCGGTCGTGCTGATCGCGCTCGCGGGCGCTGCTGTGATGGCAGTCGTCGCCTCCACCAAGCCCCACCCCGACTTGGGCAGCGGCTCCACATTCGTTCTCATGGCGCTGTTCCTCGGGCTGGGGACCGGCGGGGTGTTCGCGTGGGTGGCGCGGCTCACACCAGTCGCACGCGTGGGCACCGTGGCCGGGATCGTCGGGGCGGCCGGTGGCCTGGGCGGCTACTTCCCACCGCTGATCATGGGCGAGACGTACAACGCGGCGGAGAACAGCTACACCGTGGGACTGCTGGCGCTCGGCCTGCTCGCGCTCATCGCCTTCCTGTTCACGCTGTTCGTCCTGCCCAAGGGACGCACCAAGGCCACACCCACGGACTCGGCGCCCGCGCGAGCCTGACCCGGCGCACCGCACCGGCCGGGTCAGGGCATGGCCGGTGCCCTCGACCACCCGACCCACGCCGGTCGGCTGGGTGACAAGATGGCGCCGGCATCGACCGCGGCACCCGGCGGTGGTGTCGCCAGGTTCGCACCCGCTCCGAGACCCCAGGGAGTGCCCTTGTCCGGGACCACGTACGACCTCGTCATCCTCGGCGGTGGTAGCGGCGGCTACGCCGCTGCGCTGCGCGGCGCGGAGCTGGGCATGTCTGTGGCCCTCATCGAGAAGGACAAGCTCGGCGGCACCTGCCTGCACTCCGGCTGCATCCCGACCAAGGCGCTGCTGCATGCCGCTGAGGTGGCCGACAGCACGAAGGAGTCGGCGAAGTTCGGGGTCCGCTCCAGCTTCGAGGGCATCGACCTGCCAGGGGTCTACACCTACCGCGACGGCGTCGTGGCGCGCCTGTACAAGGGGTTGCAGGGTCTGGTGAAGAGCCGCTCCATCACCTTTGTGGAGGGCGCCGGCAGGCTCGTCGCCGCCAACGCCGTGGAGGTGAGCGGGCAGCGGTACGAAGCCATCAAGGCCGTCGTGCTCGCGACCGGTTCGTACGCCAGGACCCTGCCGGGGCTGGACATCGGCGGGCGCATCATCACAAGCGACGAAGCGCTGACGCTGGGGTTCGTACCGAAGCGGGCGATCGTGCTCGGCGGCGGGGTCATCGGCGTGGAGTTCGCCAGCGTCTGGCGCTCGTTCGGCGCCGAGGTCACGATCGTGGAGGCGCTGCCCAGCCTGGTGCCGAACGAGGACGCCGCGTGCGCCAAGGCGCTGGAGCGGGCGTTCCGCAAGCGCGGGATCACGGCGAAGACCGGGGTGCGCTTCGCCGGGGCGACACAGTCCGACTCCGGCGTCAGCGTGCAGCTGGAGTCCGGCGACGTCCTCGATGGCGACGTGCTGCTCGTCGCGGTGGGCCGCGGCCCGAACGGGGCCGGCAACGGCTTCGAGGAGGTGGGTGTCACGGTCGAGCGCGGTTTCGTACCAACCGACGAGAGGCTGCGCACCAACGTCGCGGGGGTCTACGCGGTCGGGGACATCGTGCCCGGACTGCAGCTGGCCCACCGCGGCTTCGCCCAGGGCATCTTCGTCGCAGAGGAGGTGGCCGGGCTCGCGCCACACGTCATCGACGAGGCCGGCATCCCGCGGGTCACGTACTGCGAGCCCGAGGTCTCCAGCGTCGGCTACACCGAGGCGCAGGCCATCGAGCGGCTCGGCGCCGACAACGTCGAGTCGTACGAGTACAACCTTGGCGGCAACGGGAAGAGCCAGATCCTCGGCACGACCGGCTTCGTGAAGCTGGTGCGGGAGAAGGACGGCCCGGTCATCGGCGTCCACATGGTCGGCTCGCGGGTCGGCGAGCTGATCGCGGAGGGGCAGCTGATCGTGAACTGGGAGGCGTACCCCGAGGATGTTGCCTCCCTGATCCATCCCCACCCGACGCAGAGCGAGGCCGTCGGCGAGGCGTTCCTGGCTCTGGCCGGCAAGCCGCTGCACTCCCACGACTGACCAGGCAGGATCTATCCGTACGTCCCCAACGAAGGAGCACGCAGCTCATGTCGGTCTCGGTCACGATGCCAGCCCTGGGAGAGTCCGTCACCGAGGGCACTGTGTCCCGTTGGCTGAAGTCGGTCGGCGACACCGTGGCGATGGATGAGCCGCTGGTGGAGGTCTCGACCGACAAGGTTGACACCGAGATCCCCTCCCCGGTCGCCGGCGTGGTGCTGTCCATCGCGGTCAACGAGGACGACACGGTCGCAGTAGGTGCCGAGCTCGCTGTCATCGGTGAAGCGGCGGAGGCCTCCGGTCCCGCGGCCCCCGCCGCAGCGGCGCCCAGCGCCCCGGTAGCCCAGCCCGAGGTGGCGCAGCCCCCCGTCTCAGCGCCCGCCCCTGCCGTCGCGGCGACGCCCGGTCCGTTCAGCGCCGGTCCGGCCTCCGCACCCACCGCGGCGGCGGCACCCGGGGAAGGCACGCCGGTCCTGTTGCCGGCGCTGGGCGAGTCGGTGACCGAGGGCACGGTGAGTCGTTGGCTCAAAGCCGTCGGCGACACGGTCGCGGCGGACGAGCCGCTGGTGGAGGTCTCGACCGACAAGGTCGATACCGAGCTGCCCGCCCCAGCGTCCGGTGTGCTGCTCGAGATCAACGTCGAGGAGGACCAGACGGTCCCGGTCGGAACGACGCTGGGCGTGATCGGTGCGGTGGGCGCGGCGCCTGCCCCTGCGACGACGTCGACCGCACCAGCCCCGGCCCCCTCGGTCCCGACGCCGGCCGCGGCCCCACCGCCTGTCACGCCGGCACCGGCCGCACCCGCTCCGGTCGTCGCGACGCCCGCCCCCGCGGCGACTCCCGTACCCGTCGCGACCCCCCCTGCGGCGACCCCCCCTGCGGTTCCCGCCCCTGCAGCACCAGCCCCGGTACCGACCCCACCCGCGCCGCCGGTCGAGGTCGGAGGCGACGAGGGCTCGTACGTCACGCCCCTGGTACGCAAGATGGCCACCGACCTCGGCATCGACCTCGCCTCGGTCACCGGCACCGGGGTGGGCGGCCGGATCCGCAAGCAGGACCTGCAGGCCGCTGCCGCCGCCCGCGCCGCTGCTGCCGCCCAACCTGCCGCAGCGCCAGGCCACGCGGCGCCGGCCGCCGCATCCGCTGTGGCCACCGCCGGGGTACGCCGAGGCAGCACGGCGAAACTGTCGCGGCTGCGCCGGGTGATCGCGGGGCGGATGGTCGAGTCGCTGCAGACCTCGGCACAGCTGACCACGGTCGTCGAGGTCGACGTGACGCGCATCGCCGGCCTGCGGACCCGGGTGAAGGCCCACTTCGCGGCGACCGAAGGCGTGGGGCTGTCCTACCTGCCGTTCTTCGCGAAGGCGACGGTGGAGGCCCTGAAGACCTTCCCGCAGGTCAACGCCTCGATCGACGTCGAGGCCGGGACCGTGACCTACCACGACGGCGAGCACCTCGGGGTGGCTGTCGACACCGAGCGCGGGCTGCTGGTGCCGGTCATCCGGGACGCCGGCGACCTCAACATCGCCGGGTTGGCTCGCAAGGTGGCCGACCTGGCCGAACGTACCCGCTCCAACCGGGTCTCCCCCGACGAGCTGTCCGGCGGGACGTTCACGCTCACGAACACCGGCAGCCGCGGCGCCCTGTTCGACACCCCGATCATCAACCAGCCGCAGGTGGCGATCCTGGGCACCGGCGCGGTCGTCAAGCGTCCGGTCGTGGTGACCGACGAGACCGGCGCGGACTCCATCGCGATCCGGTCGATGGTCTACCTGGCGCTCACCTACGACCACCGCCTCGTCGACGGGGCCGACGCCTCCCGATTCCTGGTCGCCATCAAGGCCCGCCTCGAGGAAGGCAACTTCGAGTCCGAGCTCGGCCTCACCTGAGAAGGTGAGCGGTATGAAAGTCGTCGTCACCGGGTCCTCGGGCGTGATCGGTACGGCGTTGGTGCAGGCGCTGCGAACCGACGGCCACGACGTCGTCCGTCTGGTACGCCGCGAACCCACCGAGTCCGGTGAGGTCCGCTGGCACCCGGAGGCAGGTACGACGGTGGACGACGCGGTCGTCGGTGCGCTGCAGGGAGTCACGGCCGCCATCAACCTCGCCGGCGCCGGGGTGGGCGACAAGCGATGGAACACGGCGTACAAGAACCTGTTGCGCTCGAGCCGCGTGGACTCCACGACTGCGCTCGTGGCGGCCCTCGGTCGGCTGGACCCGACCCCGCAGGTGCTGTTGTCCGGATCGGCGTACGGATACTACGGCGACACCGGCGACACCGTGGCCGACGAGAGCACCGCGCAGGGGCGCACGTTCTTGGCCGGGCTGGCCGGTTCCTGGGAACATGCCGCAGCGCCCGCCGAGAAGATCGGGATCCGGGTGGTTTATCTACGGACCGGTCTTGTTGTCTCCCCGGACGGCGGCGCGTTCGCCAAGATGCTGCCGCTGGTGCGCGCCGGGGTCGGCGGGCGACTCGGCAACGGCCGGCAGTGGTGGCCGTTCGTCTCGTTGCGCGACCACGTGGCGGCCACGATGCACCTGCTGCACGACGAGACCGCCAGCGGCCCGTACAACCTCACCGCTCCCGAATCGTGCACCAACGCCGATGCCACCGCCGCGCTGGGCAAGGTCTTCGGCCGGCCCACAGCGATCCCGGTCCCCGCGTTCGCTGTCCGCGCGGCCCTGGGGGAGTTCGCCGAGGAGGTCCTGGACAGCCGGCGCGTGATCCCGGCGCGCCTGCTGGCAGCCGGCTTCACATTCCGTGACCCCACTATCACCGACGCCGTCGCGACCCTGATCACCTGATCGTCCCACCCTCGCGCACCTGCGCCCGATCAGCGCCGAACCGCGTCGTGGATCCGCCACGGCATGCCAGATCCGTCCCTGATCAGGCTTACCCGCCACGACGCCGACGCCCTGGCAGGCCCGACGAGCACCACCTGGCCGTCCGGGCCGATCAGCCGGTAGTCCGCCCTGGTATCGACGACCGTCACCTCCGCCCGGTCGATCCCTACCTCGAGGGGCACCGCCGATCGCACGGTCACCTCACCGCCGACCAGGTGCAGCCCGGCGTGGGCCCGGGCCGTCAAGGTGGCCACATCCCGGGCGTACGCCGGCCCGTCCGGGTCGACCACCATCGCCAACCGGCTCGGCGACCCCCCGGTCATCGCTGCCGTACGCGCCACATCCAGCTGCCCGACGGCCCTGCGCCAATCGAACCCTGCGACACCCGCGTCCGCATCCATGTGCGCCTCGGGGGCGGCCGACCCCGTTGCCGCGTCCTGACCCGAGCCCGCCAGCCCGGACAGGCCCCGCATGACCAGGCCCACCCCGATCACCGCCGCCAGGGCCAGCAGAAGCGGGCGGGTCAACGACCGGCGCCGCCGCCACAGCCTTCTCATCGAATCCGGCCACCGCCACCGCAGCGGGTGGACCGCCGAGCCCCGCAGCCAGTGGCTCGACCGCTGCCGACCCAGCAGCGGACCGCGCAGCCGAGGACTGCGCTGCACCCCGGCGCCGGGCACGACCGCCAAGGCTGGTACACCAGATCCGTGAGCCATCTCAACGGGTTCCGGCACCCCTCGGCCTGACAAGCCTGAAGGGACTGGGTCAGCAGTTGCGTCACCCACACCAGCCGTGAC
>JBDTDW010000264.1:0-8012 GCA_039922855.1 Candidatus Nanopelagicales bacterium
GCGCGGCTGGACACGAGTTTTCGCCGGCCGGTCCCGGTGGGAGCGGTGCTGCACCTGCACGCCGAGATCACTGGCGTCCTCGGGCGCAAGGTCTACTGCCGGGTCGCCGGCCGGCTGGACGCGCCGGACGGCCCGGTGGCGCTCTCGGCCACGGCCGTCTTCTTCCAGGTGGCGCTGGAACACTTCGTGCGCCACGGCCGCCCAGAGGACGTCGCTCGAGCGCGCAAGGACGAGCACGTCGGGGACTACCTCAAGCACCTCGAGGTGAATCCGTGAGCCGCCCCTTTGGCGAGGTCGACGTACTGCTGCAACGGATCGACCCTGAGGTGCCGATGCCGGCGTACGCCCGTCCTGGCGACGCCGGCGTCGATCTGGTCACGACGGTGGACGCCACCGTGGCAGCGGGGGAGCGCGTCCTGCTGCCGACCGGCGTGGCCATCGCGCTGCCCGAGGGCTACGCCGCGTTCGTCCATCCGCGATCCGGCCTGGCAGTGCGGTACGGCGTATCCCTGCTGAACGCGCCGGGAACCGTCGATGCCGGGTACCGCGGGGAGATCAAGGTCTCGCTGGTCAACCTCGATCCGCGGGAGAAGGTCGTGCTGCGCCGAGGTGACCGGATCGCGCAGCTGGTCGTGCAGCGCGTGGCGCACGCCGTTTTCCACGTCGTGGACACTCTGCCCGGATCGGACCGCGGCGCGGACGGATTCGGGTCCACCGGGGTGCGGACCGATATCGTGTAGGTCGGCATCGCCGTCCGACCACCCAAGAGCTCGATCGAGCGCCCACCTGCAGGAGTTGACAGTGTTCCGTCGCCGAAAGGGCGATCCACTCGTTGCTGATCCGCTCGGGGCCGATCCGGACGGCGCCACCGAGTCGATCGACGCCGCGGAGTCCGAGTCGTCCGAGGAAGCTGACCTGCCGGCGGGCGGTGACGATGCGACTGGTGCCAGGGCGGCGGGCGCGACGTACGACCGGGCCGAAGGCCCCTTCGACGTGAGCGAGGTCGCGGACGACGACGAGGTACCGCGCCTGGACATCGGAGGTCTGCGGGTTCCCCTGTACGACGGGATGGAGCTTCGGCTCGACGTGGACGAGCCGAGCGGCTCGGTGATGTCGGTGACGGTGGTGGTCGCAGGTTCAGCAGTGCAGATCACCGCGTTCGCGGCGCCGCGGGTCGAGGGGATCTGGGACGACGTCCGCAAGGAGATCGCGGCGGGGGTCAGCACCGCGGGCGGCACGATCGATGAGGTCACCGGCCCGTTCGGGCTTGAGCTGCACGCCGCCGTACCGGCCGAGGCGGGGGCACGGACACGTGGTCTGACCCCGCTGCGCTTCATCGGCGTCGACGGACCGCGCTGGTTCCTGCGCGCTCTGTTCACCGACGCCGCGGCTCGCGGCGGCCCGACGTCCGGACCGCTGGAGGCCGTCGTACGCGGCTGCGTCGTGGTGCGCGGGTCCGATCCGATGGCACCTGGCGATGCCCTGACGCTCGTCGTCCCCTCCGACGTGCCCCACGGGCTGGAACGCACCGGCGGGCTTGGGGAAGGCACCCCGGACCGCACCAAGCTCCCTCCGCCCCGACGTGGCCCGGAGATCACCGAGATCCGCTGACCCGGCTGCATCCGCGCGCCCGGTCGTACGCCTGGGCCCCCCCAGAGAAGGTTCCGTGCGTCCTGGCGCGGGTACGCTCGGGACCATGACGGCGAAGGACCGCGGGCCCGACGCGACGGGCGCCCGGCCGGGCGTTATCGCACGCACGTCGGGGCGCCTGGCCCGCTTCGGGCTGTCTCAGTCCGATGTGGATGCCGTGGCGCTAGCGGCCGACGTTCTCGGGTCTGGTGCGGACCGGATCAGCGACGCTGCCAGCGGGGTTCCGATCACGGTCGTGGGCCGGCTGCGCTCGGTGACACTCCGTCCGGACTCGGCGATCCCGGCCGTCGAGGCCGACCTGTACGACGGGACCGGCAACCTCACCCTGGTGTTCCTGGGCCGGCGCACGATCCCAGGGATCACCCCTGGTCGCACCCTCACCGCGCACGGTCGACCGGTCGTGCGCGACGGGGTATGCAGCATGGTGAACCCCCGCTACGAGCTGGCGGCGGTCGGCGAGTGAACCCGCCGCAGTCCCCGGATCCCGCGTCTGCCGACGGGTCTGACCCTGTCGAGACCGTCTCACCCCAGGCGGCGCTGCTGGCCCAGGCCATCGGAGGCTGGAACGGCCTGATCGACTCCGGGCTGCCGTCTGCGGTGTTCCTTGCGACGTACCTGATCACCGGGCAGGCCTTGGCTCCCTCGGTGTGGGCTGCGGTCGTGGCCGGTGCCCTTGTCGCAGCGTGGCGCCTGCTGCGCCACCAGTCCGTCCAGCAGGTGGCGGCAGGGTTCGTCGGTGTCGCGTTCTGCGCCTGGCTGGCCTCCCGGACCGGCCGGGCCGAGGACTTCTACCTGCCCGGGCTGCTGCTCAACGTCGGCTACGCGGCCGTGCTGTCGCTGTCGGCTCTGATCGGCCGCCCGGCCGTGGGTTACCTCGGGGGCGCACTCACCGGTGAGCTAACGGGCTGGCGTGAGGACCCGGTGCTGCGGCGCGCGTACACCACGGTGACGTGGATGTTCGCCGCAATGTTCGCGGTGCGGCTGCTGGTGCAGGTCCCGCTGTACTACGCCGGTCTGGTAGCCGCACTCGGGGTCGCCAAGCTGGCGATGGGCTACCCGTTGTACGGCGCCACCATCTATCTGGCCTACCGGATCGTCGCTCGCGCACGGGAACGCAGCTCGGCGCAGGAGCCCCTGATCGCGGAACCTGAGAAGCCGGCCGGAGAACCGATGCCCGAGCCGATGAGCGAGCAACTCCCCTAGCATCGTCGCCGCTGTGGTGGGCGCCGATGTACCGCCACCGCTGTGGTGGCGCCCATGGGCTGCCGCCTTCCGTCGCCCCGATGGGCGCCGCCACCGCGTTGCCGGGGTCGCCAACGTCAGGGGGTGAGCACTTTCTGCAGCGCCGCTTCCTGCTCCGGCACCGCTACGAACAGCAGCTCGTCGCCGGACTCCAGGGTGTCGTCGGAGGTCGGGGTGATGACGCGGGCGTCACGGATGATCGCCACCAGGGCGGTGTCGGACGGCCATCGGACTGCCCCCACGCGGGAGCCCACGATGGCCGCCAAGGGGGGCAGCGTCAGCTCGACGAGGTTGGCGTTGCCCTGCTGGAAGGAGAGCAGCCGCACCAGGTCTCCGACGGTGACGGCCTCCTCGACGAGGGCGGAGAGCATGCGCGGGGTCGAGACGGCGACGTCGACGCCCCACGCCTCGTCGAAGAGCCATTCGTTCTTGGGGTGGTTGACCCGAGCCACGACCCGCGGAACGCCGTACTCGGTCTTGGCGAGCAGCGACACGACGAGGTTGGACTTGTCATCCCCTGTCGCGGCCACCACGACCTGACAGGAGGCGAGGTCAGCTTCGTCCAGCGACGCGATCTCGCAGCAGTCCGCGATCAGCACCGTTGCCCCGGGGATCGCGTCCGGCGCAGCCAGGAGCGGATCCCTGTCCAGGAGCAGGACGCTGTGCCCGTTGCCCAGCAGCTCCGTGGCGATGGCGCGACCGACCTTGCCGGCACCGGCGATCACGACCCGCATCAGTGCGCCTCCGGCCCGGCTGCGATCGCGGCCATGGAGGCGTCTCGGCGCTCTGCCGACAACAGCACGTGCAGTGCGTCGTCGGCCTGTAGCACTGTCTGCTCGTTCGGCAGAAGCGGCGCGCCGTAGCGGACCAGGAACGCGGTACGCGCACCGGTCTCCCGGTCCAGACGGGTGACCCGCTCGCCGACCCAGCCCACCGGCAGCGGCACCTCGAACATCGACACCGCTCCGACCGGCCCACGCCACTCCTCGAGCGGGTCCGGGGGCAGGATGTGACGCAGTATGCGTTCGGTCTGCCAGGACACGCTCGCCACGGTCGGGATGCCGAGGCGCTCGTAGACCTCGGCCCGGCGCGGGTCGTAGATCCGGGCCACGACGTTGCCGACGCCGAACGTCTCGCGGGCCACCCGTGCGGCGATGATGTTGGAGTTGTCACCGCTGCTCACCGCTGCAAAGGCGTGCGCCTGCCCGATGCCGGCCTCGTTCATCCGGTCGCGGTCGAAACCGATGCCCACGACCTTGCCGCCGCCGTAGCTCGGGCCCAGCTTGGCGAACGCTGCTGCATCCTGGTCGATGACCGACACTGAGTGTCCCTGCCTGTCCAGGGTTCGTGCCAGCTGAGACCCGACGCGGCCGCACCCCATGACGACGACGTGCACTCGGTGGTCCTTCGCGTCTCGGGCGGCGCCGACGAGGCGACGCGTCCTGGGGTGCTGGGGCACGGTGGGTGCTCCTGCGGGGCTGCCGCTGCGTCACGCTACACCGAAGGCCGTAGCATCCCCGACGTGTCATCTGTGACGGGGTCGGCCAAACGGTTGCTGTTCGGTCGCGCGCTGAGCAGCGACCGGCTCGGGGAGACGCTCCTGCCCAAGCGGATCGCCCTTCCCGTCTTCGCCTCCGACGCCCTGTCGTCGGTTGCGTACGCACCCGACGAGATATTCCTGACGCTGTCCATCGGGGGGATGGCTGCATACGCGTTCTCCTGGCCGATCGCGCTGTTCGTCGTCGTGGTCATGCTGACCGTGGTCGCGTCGTACCGGCAGAACGTCCGCGCCTACCCCAGCGGCGGGGGCGACTACGAGGTCGCCACGGTGAACCTGGGGCGGACCGCGGGCATGGTCGTGGCGAGCGCCCTTCTCGTCGACTACACGCTCACCGTCGCGGTCTCCATCTCCTCAGGTGTGCAGAACGCGGCTGCTGCCATCCCCTTCCTGAGGGGCAACGAGGCACCGACGGCGGTGATCCTGGTGGTCATCCTGACCTCCATCAACCTGCGGGGAGTTCGCGAGTCCGGCACCACGTTCGCCATTCCGACGTACGCCTTCATGATCGGAATCCTGGGTATGGCCGGATACGGGCTGTTCCAGCACCTGCGGGGCAGCCTTCCGCAGGCGGCGAGCGCGCCCTACCAGATCGAGCCGACGGCAATGTTCGCGAACGGCTTCACCGGGATCGCCGCGGCTTTCCTCATCCTGCGCGCCTTCTCCTCGGGGTGCGCCGCGCTGACGGGTGTCGAGGCGATCAGCAACGGTGTCCCCGCATTCCGCAAGCCCAAGTCGAAGAACGCCGCGACGACGTTGCTGCTGATGGGAACCCTGGCCGTCACGATGCTCATGAGCATCGTGATATTGGGCAATGCGATGCACCTGCACTACGCCGAGGACCCCGCGACCCAGCTGACACTGAACGGGGCTCCGGTCGGCAGCTCGTATGTCCAGGAGACCGTCATCGGCCAGCTCTCGGCCGGGATCTTCGCGAGCTTCCCGATCGGGTTCTACTGGGTCACCGCAGCGACCGGGGTGATCCTGGTGCTCGCGGCCAACACGGCGTTCAACGGCTTCCCGGTCCTGGGTTCGGTGCTGGCCAGGGACGGCTTCCTGCCCCGCCAGCTTCACACCCGTGGTGACCGGCTGGCGTACAGCAACGGCATCCTGGCGCTGGCAGCTGTTGCCCTGGTCCTGATCGTGGCCTTCGACGCGCAGGTCACCCGTTTGATCCAGCTGTACATCGTCGGGGTGTTCGTGTCTTTCACCCTGAGCCAGACCGGGATGGTGCGGCACTGGACCAGGCTGCTGCGCACCGAGAGCGACCCGCAGGTTCGGGGTCAGATGATGCGCGCGCGGATCATCAATGGTTTCGGGCTGGTGATGACCGGCTGCGTGCTCGTAGTCGTTCTGGTCACCAAGTTCCTCAACGGCGCCTGGATCGCCATCACCGCCATGGCCGTGATCTTCTTCGTGATGCGGGGCATCCGGCGGCACTACGACCGGGTATCGGTGGAGCTGGCGCCGGACGACGACGAGGTCGTAGCACTGCCCTCTCGCATCCACGCGATCGTGCTGGTCTCCAAGATCCATCGCCCGACGCTGCGCGCGCTTGCGTTCGCCCGCGCTACCCGACCCTCCACCCTGGAGGCGCTCACCGTCAGCGTCGACGAGCACGACACCGACGACCTCGCCGCCGAGTGGGCCCGCCGTGCCATCCCGGTCCCGTTGAAGGTGCTGGACTCGCCGTACCGGGAGGTGACCCGCCCGATCCTGGACTACGTGCGCGGGCTGCGGCGCGCGAGCCCACGGGACCTTGTCATCGTCTACATCCCCGAGTACATCGTCGGGCGGTGGTGGGAGCAGCTGCTGCACAACCAGAGCGCCTTGCGGCTCAAGGGTCGCCTGCTGTTCACCCCCGGCGTCATGGTGACCAGCGTGCCGTGGCAGCTGGAGTCCAGCGGGCGGGTCGTCGACCGGCCTCTGGACATCGGGCCCGGGGCGGTCAGGCGCGGTGAGCCGACGGCCTCAGTGCAGGACGCGGTCGTACGCGGCGTGTACCAGCCGCCCCAGGACGGGGATTCCTAGGTCGTGTCAGTGCAAGGGCTCCGGGTCGGGCAGCAAGTCGTCGTCGACGTGGGTCCGGTAGCGCACGGCGGGCATTGCGTCGCGCGGCACGAGGGCCAGGTGATCTTCGTACGTCATGCCCTGCCCGCGGAGACAGTCGAGGTGGTCGTGACGGCATTGGGAACCGGCGCGCGTTTCGTGCACGCCGACGCGGTCCGTGTGCTGACCCCGTCACCGGACCGGGTCGAGCCGCCGTGCCCGCACTCAGGACCCGGCCGGTGCGGCGGCTGTGACTGGCAGCACGTGGACCTCGCCGCTCAGCGCCGGCTCAAGGCAGCCGTCCTGACCGAAGCGCTGACACGGCTCGGCGGTCTCACCGAGCTTGACGGCGTCCCGCTCGCGAGCGCCGTGACCGTACAGG
This sequence comes from Candidatus Nanopelagicales bacterium, assembly GCA_039922855.1. Taxonomy (GTDB): domain Bacteria; phylum Actinomycetota; class Actinomycetes; order S36-B12; family CAIYMF01; genus JAFIHG01. The sequence goes on from JBDTDW010000264.1 coordinate 6,882, forward strand.
CCGTGGCCGGCGACGACGCCGGACTGGGCTGGCGCACCCGGGTCACGTACGCAGTGGCATCGGACGGGCGGCTCGGACTGCGCCGGCACCGAAGCCACGAGGTGGAGCTGCTCACCCTCTGTCGGATCGCGCACCCGGCGGTGGGCGACACCGATGTGACAGCTCGCACCTGGGACGGATACGACTCCGTCGCGGTCGTGGCCGCATCCTCCGGTGAGCGGCAGGTGCGACCCGAGCCGGCCACCCCCACCGGCGACCGACACGCTCGTGCCGTTGCACTGCAAGGACTCCCACCCGATGTCTCGGTCCCCGGGCTGAGGGGACGTAGCTGGGTCCGCGAGGTGGCTGCCGGCCGACAGTGGCGTGTCGATGGCGCCGGCTTCTGGCAGGTGCACCCCGGAGCGGCCGACGTGCTCGTCGACACCGTGCGGGAGCTGCTCGCGCCCCGACCCGGGGACCACCTGCTGGACCTGTACTCCGGTGTCGGGCTCTTCGGCGGATCGCTCGCCGAGGATCTGGGGCCTACCGGCCGCATCGACTGCGTCGAGTCCTCACCCGGCGCCGTTCGCTGTGCCCGCCGCAACCTGCACGACCTGCCGCAGGTCCACCTGCACGAGGCACTCGTCGAGCGGTGGCTGGGTGTGCCCCAGCGCAACCGCGTCGACCTGGTCGTGCTGGACCCGCCCCGCAAGGGCGCCGGCGCCCGTGCGTTGCGTCGGATCCTGGAGCTGCGACCGCGGGCGGTGGCCTACGTCGCCTGCGACCCGGCGTCGCTGGCGCGTGATGTCGGCACCGCTGTCGGGCTGGGTTGGTCCCTGGCGCGAGTGGTGGCGTTCGACCTGTTCCCGATGACCGCGCACCTGGAGACCGTTGCGCTTCTGCTGCCCCCGGAGGAGGCGCCCAACCTCGGTTCTCATCCCGGGAACGAGTGAGGTATCTTGATGTCAAGATAAATTGGGTCGTACTGGATCATGCCGTGGAAGGATCATCCGATGACAAGCCTGAACAGCTTCGATGCCCTCACCGAGCTCCGGGTCGGTGACGTGGTCCACCAATACTTCAGCATCGCGGCGGTGGAAGGCTCGGCTCGCCTGCCCTACACCCATAAGGTGTTGCTGGAGAACCTGTTGC
>JBDTDW010000265.1:0-6929 GCA_039922855.1 Candidatus Nanopelagicales bacterium
TGATTTGGCAAAAATCCTTCATCAGAAAGACATAGGCTTTGTTTATCTCTCCGCCAACGCCAACCAGGAGACATTGGATAAAGTAAAACCCACCCGTCCGTCTTCTTGATCACGCCGGTCCCGTGGAGGACACCGCCCAGGCCGCCACCGAGCCCGCCACCGAATCCTCGCCCGAGCCTCGGTTGGCCGGGTCCTCGCTGACCGGGCCCTTGCTGCCCGGGCGTCGGGGAGGCCGTGGTGCCACTGCTCGTCGGCGAAGGGGACGCCGAACCGGCCGATGCGGAGCTGGCGAGCGCGAGCACGCCGGCACCGATAAGCACGACAGTCAGGCCGCCGCCGACGGCGGCGAGCGACATCCGCATCCGCTGACTCTGGATGATCTTGCTCATCAAGGACTCCCGGTGTCTCGGGTCGGAATTCGACGTTCCACACAGGGTAAGGACGCGATGAGCTGCCGAACATATGGAGATCATGTGTACGGATTCGGCGGTAACCCGAACGGTGCAGTCGACCACGCTGTCGGGCGCCGGGAGCACATAAGGCACGATCGAGCCGTGCCCTCAGACGCAGGAGCAGCCCTGACGCCATCGGGCGACGTCTCACGTCCGCAGCGGATCTGGATGATCGGGAGCATGGGAGCGGGCAAGACTGCGGTCGGGACCCGCGTGGCATCCCAGCTGCAGATTCCTTGGTACGACAACGATATTGAGCTACTGGTGCAGAGCGGTCGCACCGCCGCTGAGCTGGCGGCGGCCGGCCCCCACCTACATGAGCAGGAGTCTGCCCAGCTGCACCGCCAGGTGCTTCACCCGCCGCCGTTCGTGGCAGGTGTGGCGGCCGGCGTCGCGGACCGCCCCGACGACCTCGCACTGCTGCGACGGTCCGGGTGGGTGGTCTATCTGCGGGCCCGGCTGGAGACTCTGCTGGCACGGGTGTCCCAGGATCCACAGCGACCCTGGCTCGATGCCGACCCGGCGGCGTGGCTGGGGGCGCACCTGCGCAGTCGTGAACCGGCGTACGCCGGCACGGCTGACGTGGTGCTCGACGTGGACGATCAGTCACCGGGCGAACTGGCGGCGCTGGTCTGCGCGGCACTCGCCGGCCGTGGACCCTCTACCTCGCGGTCCGTGCCCTGACCGACACGGAGCACTACGCGGCGTGGCAGGAATTGGGCGCTGCGCATTGTTTCTACCGGCCGAGCCTGGGAAAATCCCAGCATGACCGGTCGCGAGCGGCTTCGAGCGGACCCCGCGGTGGACCCGGCGCTGGGCGAGAGCCGCGCGAGCGTGCTCAAGGCCCTGCGGGCGGCGCAGGGGCAGGTCGGGGTGGTCGAGCTCGCCCAGAGCGTCGGCCTGCACGCCAACACGGTCCGGTTCCACCTGCACGCGCTGGTCACCGCCGGCCTGGTCGTACGCGAGGCCGAGGACCGCGACCACCCTGGACGGCCCCGCACGATGTACACCGCGAGCCCCGAGGGTGGCCGGACCGGACCGCGCAGCTACCGATTGCTCGCGCAGGTCCTGACGGGGTACGTCGCCAGCCAGGCCTCCGACGGCCTTGACGGAGCACGACGAGCGGGCTTCGCTTGGGGCCGCTACCTCACCGAGCGTCCGCCGCCGTTCAGAGACGTCGATGCCGACGCCGCGGTGCATGAGCTTCTCGGCGCGCTCGATGATCTCGGCTTCGCCCCGGAGGAAGTTGTCGCGGGTAGCGAACGCCAGATCCACATCCACAACTGCCCGTTCCGGGAGACGGCGCTGGAGCACCTCGATGTCGTCTGCTCGGTGCACCTTGGGCTCATGCAGGGGCTGCTGGCCGAGCTCGACGCACCGCTGGCGGCGAGCGGACTCGACGCCTTCGTCGAGCCGTCACTTTGCGTGGCCCACCTGGGCCTGCGCGAGAAGCCGCGCTGACGCGACCCAGCAGTCGGCCCTCTGCTGTCGGCGTACAGAGCCGATAATTACAACCGTCTTGTTTTTATCCACTTTTGTTGGATAAACTCGCCCAGGGTGTTCAGGACGAGATGAGCCCGCGACATCTGCGGCCCGTTGGGGTCGCTCTGGTGCGCTGAAGCTGCGCTGCGCAGGCACTCCGGCAGCGTCGGCCGTGCCGGACGTGTCGTGACCGGAGCAGTCGCTACGAGCAGATGGGTGTGCCAGTGACCACTGGGATCTCAGATGAGGTTCGTGACCTCGCGAACCAGGAATACCGATATGGGTTCGTGAGCGACCTCGAGACCGATGTGGCACCGCGCGGACTCAGCGCCGAGATCATCACGATGATCTCGGCGAAGAAGAACGAGCCGGACTGGCTGCTGGAGTGGCGACTGCGCTCCTACCGCCACTGGCTCACGATGAGCGAGCCGACCTGGCAGCACGTCAACTTCGGCCCGATCGACTACCAGGACATCATCTATTATGCCGCGCCCAAGGCGAAGCCGAAGGTGGCCAGCATGGACGAGGTCGATCCCGAGGTCCGCGAGATGTTCGACAAGCTCGGCATCTCCCTGGCCGAGCAGGAACGCCTCAGTGGGGTCGCGGTCGACGCCATAGTGGACTCCGTCTCGGTGGCTACGACGTTCAAGGCGAAGCTGGCCGACGTCGGGGTGATCTTCTGCTCGTTCTCAGAAGCCGTCCAGAAGTACCCCGAGCTGGTACGCAAGTACCTTGGGACGGTCGTCCCCTACAAGGACAACTTCTTCGCCAGCTTGAACTCCGCCGTGTTCACCGACGGATCGTTCTGCTACATCCCCAAGGGCGTGCGTTGCCCGATGGAGCTGTCAACCTACTTCCGGATCAACGCCGCGGACACCGGGCAGTTCGAGCGCACCCTGATCGTTGCGGAGGAGGGGGCGTACGTCAGCTACCTGGAGGGCTGCACGGCGCCAGTTCGTGACAAGAACCAGCTGCACGCGGCAGTGGTGGAGCTCGTCGCGCTTGACGACGCGCAGATCAAGTACTCCACCGTACAGAACTGGTACCCCGGTGACGCGGACGGCAACGGAGGGGTCTACAACTTCGTAACCAAGCGTGGGAAGGCCGCCGGCCGGAACTCGAAGATCTCCTGGACCCAGGTGGAGACCGGCTCAGCCATCACCTGGAAGTACCCCGGCGTGGTGCTCAAGGGTGACAATTCGGTCGGTGAGTTCTACTCCGTTGCCCTGACCTCACGGCACCAGCAGGCCGACACGGGCAGCAAGATGGTGCACATCGGCAAGAACACCAGCAGCACCATCATCTCCAAGGCGATCTCTGCCGGGCACGGGCAGAACACCTACCGCGGTCTCGTAGGGATCCAGCACTCCGCGCAGGGTGCGCGAAACTTCACCCAGTGCGACTCGCTGCTCATCGGCAAGGAGTGCGGCGCGCATACGTTCCCGTACATCGAGGTCAAGAACAAGACCGGCCAGGTGGAGCACGAGGCCTCGACCTCCAAGATCGGGGAGGAGCAGCTCCTCTACTGCCGGCAACGGGGGATCCCGGAGGAGGAAGCCGTCTCGATGATCGTGAACGGGTTCTGCCGCGAGGTTTTCAAGATGTTGCCCATGGAGTTCGCGGTGGAGGCCCAGAAGCTGTTGAGCGTGAGCCTGGAAGGAAGTGTCGGCTGATGCTGACGATCGAGGATCTGCATGCACGGATCGGTGACAAGGAAATCCTGCGGGGGGTGAACCTGCAGATAGACGCCGGTGAGGTCCACGCGGTGATGGGACCCAACGGTGCGGGCAAGAGCACGTTGGCTGGGGTGCTCATCGGGCGGGAGGACTTCTCGGTCACTGGATCCGTCCTGTTCGAGGGGGAGGACCTACTGGCCCTGTCGCCCGAGGACCGTGCGGCCGCGGGGGTCTTCCTGGCCTTCCAGCACCCGGTGGAGATCCCCGGCGTCGGCAACCTCTACTTCATGCGCACCGCGCTGAACTCGCTGCGACGCTGGCGCGGGCTCGAGGAACTCGACGGCGTCGATTTCCTCGCACTGGCCCAGGAGCGGATGAAGCTCGTCGAGATGGACCAGTCGTTCATGAGCCGCTCGGTCAACGAGGGCTTCTCGGGCGGGGAGAAGAAGCGTAACGAGATCTTGCAGATGGCGATCCTCGAGCCGAAGCTGGCGATCCTGGACGAGACGGACTCGGGGCTGGACATCGATGCCCTACGAGTGGTCGCCAACGGCGTGAACGCGTTGCGCGGCGAGGGCAGGTCGATGCTGGTGATAACCCACCACCAACGACTGCTCGATTTCATCGTGCCGGACCAGGTTCACATCATGGCCTCCGGCCGGATCGTGCGTTCCGGGGGCAAGGAGCTGGCCGTGGAGCTCGAGGAGCACGGCTACGCCGGCGTGCACCAGCGCGCCACTTCTGGCGCGAGCCTTGCGGGGGCGACCCGGTGACAGGAGCTGGTGAGGTCCTGCTCTCCGGGCTGGCACCCGGAAGGGGCGGTGACGTGCCTGCGTGGCTCAGCGAAGTCCGGTCCGCAGCGTTGACCTGGGTCACCGAGCACGGTTTCCCGACGCACCGGGACGAGGACTGGAAGTACACACAGCTCGGGCCGATCACGGATATGGCTTTCCGGACCAGCACAGTCGACTCCGGTGACTCACGTATCGGCGAGCTGGTCCCGGACACGTCCCTCGATCTTGGCGGGATCCGGCTCGTGTTCGTCAACGGTCTTTTCAGCGCCACCATGTCCCGCCTCGCTACGGTGCCCGATGGCATCACCGTCACGAACGTTGCGACGCTGCTCGCATCGGGAGAGCAGGAGATGGCGCGGTTCTTCGACCGCGCTCCAGGTCAGTACCACGCCTTCGCCGCGCTCAATGACGCCCTCGCCGAGGACGGCGCCTTCATCCACCTCGGACCTGGGACCGTCGTCGACGAGCCGATCCAGCTCGTGTTCCTGTCAGACACCGGCGGGGTCCCGCTGCTGGCGAGCCCGCGCTCGGTGGTGCTCGCCGAGGCGGGTAGTCGCGCCACCATTGTGGAGACATACGCCGGCATCGACGGCCAGGTCTGCTGCACCAACTCGGTGACCGAAGTGGTTCTGCACGAGGGGGCACAGATCGACCACTACAAGGTCCAGGACGAGCCGGAGAGCGCATTCCACCTGGCACTGCTCGATGTCCGACAAGGACGGGACAGTCGATTCGGGTCGCACCTAGTGATGCTGGGGTCGCAGATCGCACGGCACGAGGTACGCATCAGCCTGGACGCGCCGGGGGCGGAGGTTAGCCTCGACGGGTTGTACCTGCCGCAGGGGGAGCAGGTCCACGACAACACAGTCTTTGTGGACCACGCTTCGACGCAGTGCACCAGTCACCAGCTCTACAAGGGTGTGCTGGCAGATCGTGGGCACGGAATCTTCAACGGGCACATCATGGTTCGCAACGGTTCCGATGGCACAGATGCCAACCAGAAGAACAAGAACCTGATCCTCTCCGACCGGGCCGAGGTGGACACGCGGCCTCGGCTGGAGATCTACGCCGACGACGTGAAATGCACTCACGGTGCCGCCGTCGGACAGATCGACCAGGAGGCCGTCCTATATCTGCGTTCACGCGGGTTGTCCGCGGACGCGGCCAGGGGCCTGCTGGTCTACGCGTTCGTGAAGGAGATGGTCGACCGGGTCGAGCTGCCGGACCTGCGGTCGGCACTGTTGAGGAGGATCGCCGCGCGATCCATGGCAGGGATCGGCGAGGTCGGAGCATGACCATTGCGGTGAGCGAGGCGACCGCTGCGCTGTACCAGGACGTGATCATCGATCACGGTCGCAGACCACGCAACTTCGGCGACCTCCCGGACGCCACGTGCACGGTGGAAGCAGTTAACCCGCTCTGCGGCGATGAGCTGACGCTGCACCTGAAGTTCGAGGACGGGATCATCAGCGCAGTCACGTTCGAGGGGTCAGGTTGCGCAATCTCGCAGGCGTCCGCCTCGCTGATGACAGGTGCGCTCAAAGGGATGGGCACGGCCGAGGCGCTGGCGTTGTTCGGGCGAGTGCACACGATGTTGACGGTGGAGCATGACGAGCAGACTCCGGTGCCCGACGTGGGGAAGCTCGCTGTGCTCTCTGGGGTCTGGCAGTACCCCACCCGGGTCAAGTGCGCCACCTTGGCATGGCAGGCGCTGCGCAGAGCGCTGGACGAGCAGTCGAACGAGACGGAGCAGACACCATGACCTCACCTCGCTACGTCACCGTGGAACTCGATCGCACCTGTGTCGCGACCGTTATCCCAGGCGGGCAGACCATGACGCTGGAACCCGGGGAGCGGATCACCGTGGTGCAGACCCTTGGGGGGAGCGCCACAGTGCAGACCGAGGTCGGCTATCTGGTGAGGATCGGCGCCGACGACTCTGCGGCCCTGGGACTTACCGACTCCGTGCCCTCGGACGGCAAGGGGCCAGCCGAGGTCGGCCCGTTCGACGTCGACCAGGTCATCGAGCAGCTCAAGAATGTGTTCGACCCAGAGATCCCGATCAACGTAGTCGACCTCGGGTTGATCTACGACTGTGACGCCTACCCGCTGGACGACGGTGGGCAGCGGATCGAGATCCGCATGTCCATGACCGCTCCCGGCTGTGGCATGGGAGACATCTTGAAGGAAGACGCGCGGACGGCCGCCGAATCGGTCCCGGGTGTACGTGAGGTCGACGTCGAGCTCGTCTGGGATCCGCCGTGGGGCCTGGAACGGATGTCTGAGTCGGCTCGCCTCCAGCTCGGGATGTACTGATGCCGGCGTGGCAGGACTGGCATGACACCGTACGGTTCAACGCCGACGGCCCCGGGGTAACTTTGCTGCACGAGTCTGCTGAGCTCAAGGTCGTCCTTGTTGCGCTGGAGCCCGGACAGGCATTGCCGGCCCATCCCGGTCCGGCCGCCTCGTTCCACTTCCTTGAGGGGCATGGCGTAATGGCAGTCGGTCCCGATGAGATCGAGGTC
>JBDTDW010000266.1:0-6586 GCA_039922855.1 Candidatus Nanopelagicales bacterium
GGACCCCCGCCCCTCGGGCAAGGAGTACAAGATCGCCTGCGCGCTCAAGGCCGGCATCAGCCAGGAGCAGGCCAAGACGCTGGGCAAGCTCATCCGCGACGAGGGCCCGAAGTCGGTGAAGGCACAGGTGATGGGTGAGGAGCTGCGCGTCACCAGCAAGTCCCGCGACGAGCTGCAGGCCGTACAGAACCTGGTCCGAGAAGCCGACCTGGACTTCGCCACCCAGTTCGTGAACTACCGCTAGGTCGACCCCCCGAGCTGACGTCACTGTCCTGATGGTCGGCCATCGGCCCGGATCCGCCGGATACTCGACCACCAGGACAGTGACGTCGAGGTAGTGGGGGGCGAGACCGTGGGGGGGTCCTACCTGGGGTTGCCCGACTCCTTGGTGGCCGATCTGCTCGCTCGTTACGACGAGCCGCATCGCGGGTACCACGACCGGCGGCACCTCGAAGAGGTGCTGGGGTACGTGGACGAGCTGGCTGGGTTGGCCGACGACGCTGACGCGGTGCGGATGGCCGCGTGGTTCCACGACGCGGTGTACGACCCGGGCCAGCAGGACAACGAGGTGGCCAGCGCCGAACTCGCCCAGGAGCTGCTGCCGGGCCACGGCGTGGGGGCGGTGCAGGTGGCTGAGGTCGTACGGCTGGTACGGCTGACCGCGGGCCACGACCCCGTCGATGGGGACCGGAACGGCGCGGTCCTGTGCGACGCCGATCTCGCGGTGCTGGGCAGGGAGCCGGCCGCGTACCACGACTATGCGGACAGCGTCCGCAAGGAGTACCGCGCACTGGACGACGCCACTTTCGCCGGTGGCCGAGCCCGGGTGCTCGAAGCCCTGCTGGCCCGACCACAGCTCTTCGGTACAGCCGTCGCCCGCGAACGGTGGGACGCGCCCGCGCGGCGCAACCTGACCGACGAGCTCAGCGACCTGACAGCCTCGCTCGGCGGCGGACCCGGGAACTTCAGGGACCCCGGCGTTTCGGGCGCCGAAGACCGGAGTCGGTGAGCCGGGTCACCAGCTCGCGGGAGGTGACGAGCAAGGCTCCCGCAGCCTGCGCCGCGGCCAACCGCTCCTCCGGCAGGTCGTAGTGGTCCCTGTAGAACGCGCGCCGCGGGATGCCGAGCCCGGCAGCGAACTCGTGCAGCTCCTCGTACGAGTCGTCGCTGACCAGGTGCCCCCAGAGCCGACCCCGGAACCGCCACTTGGGGGGGTCGACAAGGATCACCACTCCCGGACGATATCGATGCTCTACAGTGTCCCTGCCTCCGAGCCGGGCTACCGGTCGCGCCCGGGCGCCGTTTCGTCACCGCATCGTGACCAACCCGTGATCGGGTGCGGAACTTCGATGATCGGCCTAAAGTCAATCGTGTAGCGATCAGTTTGGGGCGTGCATGGATCTCTCGAAGTCGTCGTCGGCGACGCCTTCTTCTGTCGTTCCCGCGATCGAGCTGATCGGGATCTCGAAGAGCTTCACCTCCCATGGTCAGGTCGTCTCGGCTGTCGAACGCGTCGACCTGGTGATCGGGGAGAGCGAGTTCTTCTCGCTGCTGGGCCCGTCCGGGTGCGGGAAGACCACCACGTTACGCATGATTGGTGGGTTCGAGGAACCCACCAAAGGACAGATCCTGCTGTACGGCAAGGACGTGGTCGGGGTTACGCCCAACCATCGCGACGTGAACATGGTGTTCCAGTCCTACGCGCTGTTCCCGCACATGTCGGTCTTCGACAACGTGGAGTACGGGTTGCGGCGCAAGTCGGTCCCCAAGGAGGAGCGGGCACGGCGGGTCGAGGAGATGCTCGAGCTGGTGCAGCTCGGGGCGAAGTCGGACTCCCGCCCGAGCGAGCTGTCCGGCGGTCAGCAGCAGCGCGTCGCGCTGGCGCGCGCCCTCGTGAACCGCCCGAGGGCACTGCTGCTGGACGAGCCGTTGGCGGCACTTGACCTCAAGCTGCGCCAGGCGATGCAGCTCGAGCTCAAGCGAATCCAGCGCGAGGTGGGGATCACGTTCGTGTTCGTCACGCACGACCAGAACGAGGCGCTGACGATGTCGGACCGCCTGGTCGTCATGAACGCCGGCAGGATCGAGCAGCTGGGGGCCCCCCGTGAGGTGTACGAGCACCCCGCGACGAGGTTCGTGGCGGGATTCATCGGCACCTCGAACCTGATCACCGGGCAGGTCAAGGCGATGGACGGGTCGACCGCAATCCTGGCCACTACGAAGGAGGGTGAGTCCATAGTCGTTCCCGACGCGGCCAGGGTCGGGGCCCGGACCGGTCAGTCTCTGGACCTGACCGTCCGCCCGGAGAAGATCTCGCTGGCCGCGGCGCCGACCTCGGGGCTCTGCGCGCTTCGCGGGACGGTCGCGGAGGTCGTGTACCTCGGGACCGCTACTCAGTACGCGGTCACCGTCTCCGACGGCACCGAGCTGCTGGTGTTCGTGCAGAACGCCACGGACTCCCACGACATTGCCGAACGCGGCGCACAGGTCTGGCTCTCCTGGCGTCCGGATCACTCCCTCGCCCTGCAGGACAGCGGTTCCACGGCCACTGCTGCCGCAGGGACCGATGACGCCGACACGCTGCTGTCGGCATCTGTTGCGTCCGACTCCGTCTGATCGACTTCTCTGGAGGATTGATGTCCCACAACCCCGTTCCCGACCCCGTAGCCGCGCTCCCGGCCGACGTGCTGCGGGGGTTGACCAGCCCGCGGTTGAGCCGGCGGGACGCACTGCGGCTCGGGGGAGTGTCCGGACTGGCGCTCGCCCTCGCGGCCTGCGGGGTCTCCGGGGGCGCGCAGGCAGGACCGACCGGCAGCGCCGCGGTGGACGCGGCAGCCGCGTTCTGGGCCAAGCAGACCCCCACCAAGTTGATGAACTTCGCGAACTGGCCGCTCTACATCGACGTCAGCGCGACGAACAAGAGCAACCACCCATCCATCGACCTGTTCACCAAGCAGACCGGCATCAAGGTCACCTACAGCGAGGTCATCCAGGCGAACGACTCGTTCTTCGGCCAGATCCAGCCCCAGCTCGCCGCCGACCAGAGCATCGGCTACGACCTCATGGTGATCACGAACGGCATCTACCTGGACAAGCTGCGGCAGCTGAACTACCTGCAGGCCCTCGACCAGTCCAAGATGACGAACTTCAACCAGAACGCCAGCCCGCTGGTGAAGAGCCCGAGCTATGACCGCGGCAACCAGTTCACGATGGCCTGGCAGTCCGGCATGACCGGGATCGGCTACAACCCCAAGCTCACCGGGCGACCGATCACCAGCTGGCAGGACCTGCAGGACCCGGCATTCAAGGGCAAGATCGGTATGTTCGCGGACAACCAGGACCTGCCGAACTCGGCCATCTGCGCGATCGGGGTCAACCCGGAGAGCTCCACCCAGGCGGACTGGCAGAACGCCGCGAACTGGCTGCTCAAGCAGCGCGATGCGGGCCTGGTGCGCAAGTACTACGCGCAGGACTACATCGCGCCGCTATCTGCGGGCGACCTGTGGATCTCGATGGCCTGGTCCGGGGACATCTTCCAGGCCAACGCCTCCGGCGCGAGCTTGGAGTTCGTGATCCCGAAGGAAGGCGCCCCGATCTGGACCGACAACATGTGCATCCCGAAGACCGCCGTCAACCCCGTAGCAGCAATGACCTACATGGACTTCGTGTACCAGCCACAGATCGCCGCGATGCTGGCCGAGAGCATCAACTACGTCACCCCGGTGCCCGCAGCCGTCACGTACATCACCGCTGACGCCGCCAACGCGACCGGGGCCGACAAGGCTTCCCTGCAGGCACTGGTCACCAGCCCACTGATCTTCCCGCCCGCCTCGGAAACAGCCCTGCTGCACCACTACCGGGTCCTGACCACCGCCGAGGAACCGGTCTGGAACAAGCTCTTCGAACCGATCTACCAGGCCTGAGCTCGACGTGCACGGACGATGGGCAGCGCGGCTGGCGCCCTACTGGCTGGCGCTGCCGGGGTGGTTGTGGCTGGTTCTGTTCTTCGTCATCCCCACCTTGGTGATGCTCTCGATCTCGACGCAGACCGGGGACATCGTCAACGGGTTCACACAGACATTCCACTGGCAGAACTACGTCGATGGCTGGAACCAGTTCTCCACCCAGTTCATCCGCTCGATCATGTACGGGCTGATCGCCACGGTGCTGTGCCTGGCGATCTCCTTCCCGGTCGCCTACTGGATCGCGTTCTACGGCGGAAAGAACAAGTCCAGCCTGCTGTTCCTGATACTGCTGCCGTTCTTCGTGTCGTTCGTGATCCGCACCCAGTCGTGGAACTTCATCCTCTCCGACAACGGCATGGTCCTGACGCCCTTGAAGTCCTGGGGCCTGGTCCCCCAGGACTTCCACATCCTGGCCACCGACGTGGCGGTCATCGGCGGGCTGACATACAACTTCCTGCCGTTCATGGTCCTGCCGATCTACGTCGCACTCGAACGCATCGATCCCGCACTGCTGGAAGCGTCCGCTGATCTGTACGGGTCCAAGGTGACAGCACTGCGACGCATCGTCCTCCCGTTGTCCCTTCCCGGGGTGTTCGCAGGTGTCCTGCTGACGTTCGTGCCGGCGTCCGCGGACTACGTCAACTCGACGATCCTCGGCGGTACCAACACCACCATGATCGGTAACGTGATCCAGACGGAGTTCTTCACGAACCTGGACTACCCCACGGCGGCGGCGCTGTCGTTCATCCTCATGGCCGGTCTGCTCATCGGCGTGTTCGCCTACGCCCGAGCGCTCGGCACCGACGACGCCCTTGACATGGCAGGTGCGTGATGAGCACCGGTCTGCCCATGACGGTCCTGGAAGGCCAGGAGGCGGAGGTCCGGGCACCGCAACGCCCAGGCCGCAAGCGCCGCAGGGGCGGCTGGCTGCTGCCGATCTGGACGTGGCTTGTCATCTTCTGGCTCAGCCTGCCGATCCTTGTCATGATCGTGTTCGGGTTCAACGCGACCACCGGCAAGTTCAACAACACCTGGCAGGGCTTCACGCTGCGCTGGTACCAACAGCTCTTCGCGATCCCAGAGCTCACCCAGGCGCTGAAGAACTCGCTCGGCATCTCGGTCATCGTGACGATCATCGCCACGATGCTGGGGACACTGCTCGGCCTGGCGTTGGGCCGCTACCGGTTCCGCGGCTCCGGCGCGACCAACCTGATCATGTTCGCCAACATCGCAGCGCCCGAGGTGGCGCTCGGCGCCGCACTGCTCAGCCTGTTCCTGCTGCTTGGTGTCCCTCGCGGCTACCTGACCATCGTCATCGCACAGGTCATGTTCAGCATCCCCTACGTCGCTGTCACCGTCCGCGCTCGGGCGGCGAGCATGGATCGTTCCCTGGAGGAAGCCTCTCGCGACCTGGGCGCGGGGCCCTACACGACGTTCTTCAAGATCACCCTACCGATGATCTTCCCAGGTGTCCTGGCCGGCGCGCTGCTCACGTTCGCGCTGTCCATCGACGACTACATCATCACCAGCTTCAACGCCGGCTCCACCGTGACCTTCCCGCTCTGGGTCTTCGGTGTTTCCCGACTCGGGGTGCCACCGCAGGTCAACGTGATGGGTACGCTCATCTTCGCGTTTGGCGTGCTGATCGCTATCAGCGGCGCCGTGTCCGGCCGCCGCCGCAAGTAGCTGCAGGAGGGCGCAATCAGGCGGGGCTCGTGCCCGACGCCCGGCGAGCTGCGGTCACGGTCTTGTCCGTCCCTTCCAGAGGGTCGTGCGCGGGTGGTGGCGGTACCGTCCACATCCACTCCCGCAACCGATCCCGCTCATGCGTGAGGTCGGCGATGTCCGGTTCGGCGTACTCGAACTGCGGCGACCAGTGGATCGCGTCGAACGGGCAGACCTCGATGCAGATCCCGCAGTACATGCACAGCGAGAAGTCGATCGCGAACCGGTCCAGAACGTTGCGCGAGTGCTCCCGGCCGCGGTCGGTCTCGGCCGGCACCGACTCCTTGTGCGAGTCGATGTAGATGCACCAGTCGGGGCACTCGCGCGCGCAGATCATGCAGACGGTGCAGTTCTCCTCGATGAGCGCGATCGTCCCGCGACTGCGGGGCGGCAGCGCCGGGGGGACCTCGGGGTACTCGGGGATCTCAGGGTTTTCGATTGCCGCGCTCACCCGAGCCCACCACCGCGGTCGGACGCTACCGGATCCGGGTCGACCGGGTCGCGCGCCCAGCCGGTCGGGACTCCCGGCGGTGCCGCGGTCCGACGCGCCGGTGCGCTCGCGCGCGACTCCCCCGGCTCCTTCGCTCCCGGCCACGCCTTGATGACCCGGGAGGCGAGCACGAAGTCCTTGCGCAGCGGACGCGCGGTGAACCCGTCCGGGAGCAGCAGCGGCACCAGGTCGGGGTGACCGGGGAAGTCGATGCCGAACATCTCGTGGGTCTCGCGCTCGTGCCAGGCCGCGCCGCGATAGACCCCGACCGCCGAGGCGAGCGCAGGGTCTTCCCGAGGTACCCGAGTACGCAGCAGCACGTGCTCGGCCGCGTCGCTGGTGCTGACGTGCGCGACAACGGCGAACCCGACTGCCAGCTCGTCGTAGGCGGACAGGAAGTCGAAGA
>JBDTDW010000267.1:0-6582 GCA_039922855.1 Candidatus Nanopelagicales bacterium
TCGGTGGACGCACCTCACCCACTGGCACAGAAGACGCAACCACTGGCGCTGGCGACGGCAGCGACACCGGCGACACGACCGGGGCGGGCAACGACTCCGGGCCGGGGTCGTCCCTGGAGCCGGCGCCGCGAGTGTTGGAAGGTCACCTGGTCATCGACCTGGCCACACTTCGCCGAGAAGCGGACAACCCGTGCCTGCTGGACCGCACCCCTATCCCGGCACCGGTCGGGCGCGAACTTGCCCGGTCGGTGCGGGCGTGGCGCCGGGTGGTGACCGACCCGGTGACCGGGCACCTGCTCGACTTCGGACGCCGGGTCTACCTACCGCCACCGTTGGTGAAGTTCATCCACGCCCGCGACCGGCTCTGAACCACGCCGTACTGCCAGCGGCCCACCTCGACGTGCCAGAACGATCACCGCACCCCGTTCCCCCAGGGTCCCTCGAACACTTCCAACTGTGGCCTGCTGTGCCACAGGCACCATCCCTTGAAGACCGACCGCTACGTGAGCATCACCGCTGGCCACGCCGACGGGTCCATGACGTGGAACACCGCCTGGGGCCAACGGGTCCCTACCCAGCCCAGGCCCTACCTGGACCAACCGAGACCACCGCGTGCCGTGCCCACGAACCACGACGACACCGGACCACCCGGCGAACCAGGCGAAGCCGACGACGGTTGGCAGGGCCCGCTCCCGTTCTGATCTGCGCTGCTGGCAGCGGCAACCTCATCAAACAACGCCGCCGGCCTTTGGGCCACCCGATTCAATGCCGCACATGGCGGCACCTGGGCGGTCGACGTCCGCCTAACGTGATCTACTTCTCGCAGTGCCGAATCATCGCATCGACGATCCTTCAGGTCTGCTTGAGGATGATGTCCTTCAACTCGATCAGAGCTGCGATCCGGTAGCTCGCCGCCGAGAAGTCGTCTTCTTTCATGAAGTCGTTGTAGACGACGGCACAGTCGATGCCGGCCGCCACAGCTGAGCTCAGCCCTCTGGATGAATCCTCGACGACCAGCGTCTCTTCCTTGGTGGCTCCGAGGCGCTTCAAGGCGGTCAAATATGGTTCCGGGTGCGGCTTTGCGTGCTGGTAGTCCTCGCGAACGAGGACGAAGTCCATGAACTGCGTGATCTCGCGCTTCTCATGGATGAGGTCAAAGTCGACCCGCTTTGCCGTCGTCACGATGGCCATGCGGACGTACTCCGACAGCTCAGCAAGAGCCTTGACGACACCAGCGATCTCGATGGCTTCAGTTCTCAGATACTCCTGGTAATAGCCGTCACGAACCTCACGTCGCCTGCTGATCGTCTGCTCATCGATGCCCGCGGCCCTGACCTGATTCCACGTGCCCAGTCCCCGCTTCATGTCCCGGAGGTATCGGGCCTTGTCCAGGGTCACACCAATGTCCGCCAGAGCACGTTCTCCCGCTCTGTAGTACCAGAACTCGGTGTCCACAAGAACACCATCGTGATCGAAGAGGATGTACTTCTTCACTCGTGATCCCTGCCGGTTACCGCCTCACCCTACCCAAACGATCCGATCGATAAAGGCCGAATCACCACCCACCGAGGAGCGAGCCGGTTATCGAGCGGGGTGTCACATTCATATGCCTTTTGGTGCCAGCTCGTTCCAGGCCTTCGTGAGGGCGCTGGCAGTCAGGCGATGCCCAGAAACTCTGCGAGCGCAGCGCGGGCGGTGGCGTCACGAGCCGCCAGGTTGGTGAGCTCGGTGGCCAGACTTCGCACCCACTCATCGATCCCGACCTGCTGACGACTGATGACCACCCCGCGTACGACTCGGCGGACCTCCGCCTCCGGCCCGTGCTTGCCCGAGCGCAGCTCCAGCTCACGTTCGGGAAAGGAGATAGTCACCGACTTCGGCACCCCGTCACGGCCGCGAAAACGCCCCGACAGACTCTGGTCACGCTCGACAGTGACCATCCCTGGCGGCAGCGCATCCCCGATGCCCGCACTCAGAGCCCGGGTCAGACTCGCCACGTCCGTCGCATCGGAGCGCAGCGCCGCCACGACGAGGTCCAACGACGCCGGATCGACCGGGTCGACAGACGCCGCCATCAGCTGTCCGTCAGGGGAAGCACGAGCTGGGGGGTGGCGATGATGTGGTCCGCACGGAACGGGCGTACGGCGGTGCCGATCGCGAAGAACTCGGTGGTGTGCCCTCCCCACCGATGCGCCAAGCTCAGCAGCTGCACGCCCACAATCCCCTCAGCGGCAAGCTCTTCGGCCTCTGCCTGCATACGGCTCATCGCGAGCTCCCGGGCGTCGTATAGGGCCTCGGTGAACTGCGGGATCTCGACGTTCTGCCCCGTGTTCCCCATCGCCTGCCAGAACTTCTGGTGCGCGATGTGATAGACACACGTGCCCATCACCATCCCCAACGGCGCGTATCCGGCCTGCAGCAGGGTCCAGAAGTCCTGACCCGACAGGTCGGAGGTGAATGGCTGACTCTGGTTGTTGCGCCAGGAGAATCCGTCGGCCATCTTCTGGTGCGCCTCGTCCGCCTTCACCGCGGTGCCGACGGCGATGAACTCGGCCAGGTCAGATCCGAAGTCCTTGAAGTCGATCTCGAGCCGGACCCCGACGATGCCGTCGGCTCCCAGGACGTCGGCCTCGGCCTGCATCCGAGTCATCGCGAGCTCGCGGGCGTGGTACATCGCCTGGGACAGCGTCTCGAGCTCCTGATTGCGGTTCCACCGTCCCATCTGGAAACCCACGTGGTAGATCGAGCTGCCAAGAACGAGCCCGAGCGGTCGGAAGCCGGCCTCACGCACGAGCAGGAACTCGTTGACCGACAGGTCGGAGGTGAACAGGCTGGTGGTCTGGCCCGGGCGCATCTGCGACAACCGGCGCAGCGCGTCCTCGGGGATGCCCAGCTCGTTGGCCTCAATGCTCACGTGGACTCCTCATCAGTGGAACTCAGATCCGTCGGAGCGGGAGCAGCGACAGCGCGCGCGTGGGGGCAGTGTGACCGACGTGGAACTGGGCGAGGGTGCTACCGATGACGATCGACTCCGCGACGTGGTCCCGATGGCCGTCACTGGGCTCGACGGCGTGGATGTCCAGGCTCATCGACGAGACGATCGCGACGTCGGCGCCGGCCTTCGCCGCGTGATCGTGGAAGCGTGCGCGAGCGTCGGCTCGTACGTGTTGCACGAGCTCGGTGTAGCCGATCACCTCAACGTTCTGGCTCCAGGCATTCGCCTGTGCGCGAGTCGTGTAGTCGTCGTGTCGGATCGCGACCGAGATGCCGACCGCGATCGATGCGGGCACCCAGCCGGCGTGCAGGAGCTTGGCGACATCAGCACCGGCCCGGTCGGTGACAAACGGTCTCGCCAGGTGATGCTGGCCCGTGGAGCGTACGGCCGTGCCCAGTGCCACGAACTCACGATTGCCCTGCCCCTGGTGCGTGACGCTGAGCCGCACGCCCACGACGCCGTCAGCGCCCATGGCCTGGGCCTCGATCACCATCCGCGACAGCGCAGTGTCATAGCCGCGGTAGAGCGCATCGACGTACGGGCGGTATCCCGTCAGCCCTGCGGACTGCCCGCTGGTCACCGTCGCGGTGGACCAGTTGCCCGACATCCCGAAGGCGCCGCACCCGTATCCCTGCCAGCCCAGGTGCAGCACGATGCAGCCCATCACCTCCCCGACCGGTGGCAACCCGAGGGCCGTGGTCGCGACGGCACCGGCGATCCCGAGCAGCGACGTACGGATGCCGTCCGCCTGGAACCGCTGCATGCGCGCGGCCGCCGCCGGTGGCAGCCCACGGCCGTCCCAGTCGCTCACCCTCACTCGGCCCCCCGCGCAGCAGCCGTCACGGGGTCATCATCCCACCGCAGGTGCGTCCCGGGTCGCGGGACGGAGCCGGTGCGGCGAAGGCCGTCCCGTCAGGTGGTCGCGGCGCCGGGCGCCGGCGCGGTACGGCCGATCCGTACCCTCCACACCTCCGGGCCCTGCTCCAGGTAGTCCCAGCTGAACTGATCGGTGTGCTCTGCGGCCAGCTGGTAGTACAAGGGCTTGGGGTCGTGGTCGTTCACCAGGACGTACGCGCTCGCGACCGGCAGTGCGTGGAACGTCTCGAAGATCAGCTCGTGGCGTCGTCGCGGGATTTCGCTGCGGACGTCGAGGATGCGGTCTTCGCCGGCCATGATGTGTTCCCCTTCAGGAGCCATTAGTTTTCACCAGATTATTGGTAAAAACTACCACTGTGTGCACGGCCAGGCATCCGCCCCCGTGACCGGGGCGGATGCCGAAGTCGCGGGACAGTCGTAGCCTCGATCTTTGGGAGGCGACGAGCATGGCTGCTTCCGTTGGTCCGAGGCCGCCGG
Source organism: Candidatus Nanopelagicales bacterium (assembly GCA_039922855.1). Classification (GTDB taxonomy): domain Bacteria; phylum Actinomycetota; class Actinomycetes; order S36-B12; family CAIYMF01; genus JAFIHG01. The sequence continues at coordinate 4,349 of JBDTDW010000267.1, forward strand.
GCCCGACGACGTCCACGAGCGGTGCTCGGACGGGTACGCCGTCACCGGCGTCGAGCGCTGCGCTCGCGGTCGTGCTCTCCCCGGTGACGTGGATCTTGTTCCTGGCCGGGTTCTTCGACGGCATCTCCGACAACTGGCTGCACGCGCTCGTGCTCTGGGCAGCGGCATACGTCGTTGCTCGGGACGTGGCACGACGTGCCCGCGGCGTCGCACCACCACCGGCGAGGGTGATGTTCAGCGGGTCGGGTCCGCGACGCCCCGAGCTCGTTACGCTTCTCGTGGCAGCGGCGGTGGCGTACGCCACGGTCGCAGGCTCGTTCGACCGCTACACCTGGCCGATTACCGCCGTCGTAGTACTGCCCGGCGTCCTCGTCCTCGCGGTCGCCTGGCCCGGACCGCTCTGGCCCCGCGCGGTCCCGGCGCGGGCGAGGACACTCGGCACCGCACTGTGGGCGACAGTGTTCGTGGCAGCCGGGCTCTGGGAGCTCGCCGCGCTGTTGATGCAGCCGACGCTGCAGGGTGGTTCGTACTCCCACCCCACGATCAGCTACCTGATGGACACCGTCCTCTCGCACCAGGTCGGCCGGTCCGTGACTCTGCTCGCGTGGATCGCCCTCGGTGCTTTCCTGCTCACTCGGTGCACCGCCTCCGGCGCGGCACCGATCGACGGTGACGGACGAGGCGACGAACGATGAACTGGCGCGTGCTGACGGTCTCGGGGTACCTGGTGGTGCTCATCTCGGCGATCGCCCTCGTAGTCACGTCGCACCTACCGAACTCGATGGTCCCGACGTTCGGCTCGCTGATGAGTCGGATCATGAGGACCCGCTCGGGCCGCATCGCGGTGCTTGTCGGTTGGCTCTGGCTGGGCATGCACCTCTTCGCCCTCTGACCCCTCGTGCCCCTGCACCCCGGTGTTCCCGGCACCCGCCGCTCAGGGGTCTACGACTCGGTGGCGCAGACGTTGACCAGCTAGCTCACGCCGAACTTGCTAAGGAACTTCGACATCGCGCGATAAGACGTCATCAGCTGCCCGGAGCTGTGATATCACCTCACGCTGGACGACCAGCTGGACGTCGCGCACAGAGCCCAATGAACGCCCCTGGTGATCGACACGCATCTCGCGATGCACAACTGGCATGCCGCTCGCCCAGCCACGTCCAGCGCCGGCCTCCTCCACTGACGTCACTCACGCTGCTGCCAATATGATGGGAGCCCGATGTTCTCACCGAACGTAACTCCGGCTGTGGCAAAGATTCCGATGAGTCAACTGCGCTTGCTACCGATGTGGCGATTCTTTGCTCAGTTGCTGAGGACCAGCAGCCTCAGGTGATCAGTTCATGACGCCCGGCAGTCAGTTCCTGCTGCTCGGGGCAGGGTTGCTGGCCGGGATCGTCGGCTCGGCCGGTGGCACAGCGTCCCTGATCTCCTACCCGGCCCTGCTGGCCGTGGGTATCCCCCCACTGACTGCCAATGTGACGAACGCAGTGGCCTTTGTTGCAGCGTGGCCGGGCTCCGCCATCGGCTCCCGGCCCGAGCTTCGCGGGCGAGGCCCATGGCTAAGACGGTGGGCACCGGTCGTGGTGGCAGGTAGCGCCGTCGGCGCCACGCTGCTGATACTGACCCCGGCCTCGATTTTCGATCAGATCGTCCCGTTCCTGCTCGCCTTCGCCGCCATTGCCCTGCTCCTTCAGCCGCAGATCTCCACTTGGCTGGCGCGACATCCCACCAGCGGCGGCCGACTTCTCCTGCCTGGTGGAATGGTTGCGGTGTCGGCCTACGACGGCTACTGGGGAGCCGGTTCCGGGGTCATGACGCTCGCCCTGCTCATGACGACCATCGAGGCGCACCTTCCCCGTTCCAACGCACTCAAGAACATGCTGCTCGGCATAGCCGATGTGACCTGCTGCACGATCTTCATCTTGTTCATGCCGATCGACTGGGCGGCCGCAGTGCCGATGGCCCTCGGCATATTGGTGGGCAGCATGATCGGGCCTGCTGTGACAAGGCACGTCCCCGGCCAGATCCTGCGCGTCGCCGCCGCACTGGCCGGCCTCGGACTCGCGGCCCATCTGTGGTTCGGCAGGTAGCAGCTCGGGTCCATCACATCACCGCGCAGTAGACCAGGGCAGCGCGGCGCTCCTGCCGACCCTGTTGGCAAGGCACCGTGGAACACCGCGTGGCGAGTTTCGTGGGTGGTTGCCCGTGGAGGCTTGACGACGCGAGACTCATCT
>JBDTDW010000268.1:0-10920 GCA_039922855.1 Candidatus Nanopelagicales bacterium
GGGTCGAGCGCGTGGACGAACACAATCGATTCGACGACGAGGCAGCGACGTGGGACGACGATCCCGGCCACGAGAAGCGGCAGGTCGCGGTGGCACAGGCCATCGAGGCGGCCGTGAACCTCAGCCCTGGGATGAGCGCTGTGGACGTCGGCGGTGGCACCGGCCGGCTGAGCATCTTGCTCGCCGGCCGGGTCGGCTCCGTGGTGGTGACCGACCCCTCCGCCGGAATGGTAGAGGTAGCACGGGAGCGGATCGAAGCGGCCGGGCTCAGTGACCGACTGCGCGCTGTCCGGGCAGACCTGACGATCGACCGGCTCGATGGGGCCTACGACGTGGCGTGGAGCTCCATGGCGTTGCACCACGTGCACGACCTGGATGGGCTGTTGCGGTCCGTGGCGGGCCTTCTGGTCGACGGTGGTCGGCTGGCCATCGCGGACCTTGACGAGGATCCCGACGGTGCCTTCCACGCCGACAAGGCTGACTTTGACGGACATCACGGATTCGACAGGCAACGCTTTGCCGAGCACTTGGCCCGCGCCGGTTTCGCCGAGGTCGGCTTCGTTGACGCCACGACCATCCTCATAGGCGACCGCGAGTTCGGCATGTTTCTGTGCACGGCGACCAAGGGTGCATAAGAGCCCAGGCGGAGATCCCTGAGTGGACCAAGACGTTCCATGCGTGGGCACCCCGCGATCCCGGGCCGCAGCGCGGCGCGGCGTGAACACCCGGGAGATGCCCCATTCCGCCGCGAAAGACGCGGACTGAATTCAGGGTCCGCTGCACCCCTTAGCCGCCCATTCCACTGGTAGTGCGTGGTCCTAGCTACTTTGCATAGCCGGTTTCAGACGGCCCTTCCCGGCAGGGTGCCATGCTCAGGGTTGTGCAGTCTTGGCTGCATCTCGACACCGGTAGGCCTCGGCCGGCTTCCAACTCAAGGGCTGTCCTGAGATCCGATCCCACTCGGCCGCACGAAGCGGTTTTCGGCGGCTCGGGCGCCGCCCAGCGAGCGGCGTGGGGTCCGTAGCAGTTGCCGTCAGGGCATCGCGGTCCACAGTCAGGGACTCGAACATCCGGTAGATCGTGGCATCGTCCAGGAAGCTCATCGTCTGCGTGACGGAACGGCCTGGGGGGTCCCTGGCGTTTCATCCACTGTGGGGGATGCCCTGACGATGGGACAGCCCAGAGTCTGAGCAGTACGGGAAATGGTCCGCGGCTCGCGACTTGGCTCACAGGCAGCGCTACCGGACAGCTCACAGCGAGATTGAGGTCAGGTAGCCGAGGACTCGGACCGGTGAGATCTGCGGGTCCAACTGCAGGGACTGCTCGAGCCCCACGACGCCCGCCACCCTGCCCAAGGTTTCCCCCCTGCGGGGGGTGACAAGCAGGTGGGCGACCGATTCACTGGTCCACAACCGCAGGGCTGTACGCGCAACGCCCGCTCAGGCACCGCGATCAGGAGCCGCCGTCATGGTAAAGACCGCGAAGCAGGCGCACCGGCGCCCCGGGCCGGCTGTCGTTCATGGCGCCCCGGATCTCGCCGTCACCGAGCTGGATCGAGCCCACCGAGTCGCCAAAGGGAAAACCGCTCGCGTAGCGGCCCCGCTCGATTCGCACGGGGCCTTCACCCCTGGACCGACCAGAGACCCGATCGGGTTGCTGCTGGAGCAGGCCGAGTCGCGGGTTCCTGAGCTTGTCCCCGTCCGGCACGGGCGGATGCTGGTGTCCCCGTTCACCTTCTATCGCGGCGCCGCGTTGCCGATGGCTGCGGACCTAGCCGAGACCCCGACGTCGGGTCTACGCGTACAGATGTGCGGCGATGCCCACGTCGCCAACTTCGGAGCTTTCGCCTCCCCCGAACGACGACTCGTGTTCGACGTCAACGACTTCGACGAGTCCCTTCCGGGACCGTTCGAGTGGGACGTGAAGCGACTGGCGGCCAGTCTCGCCGTCGCCGGTCGTGACAACGGCTTCTCCACGAAAGCTCGGCGCAAGATCGCCTTGTCCGCTGTGGCAACGTATCGTACGGCGATGCATACCTTTGCCGACATGACCTTGCTCAAGGTCTGGTACGCACACCTGGACATCGAAGAAGCGATGGGGCAGTTCAGGTCGCAGCTCAAGGCCAGTCGGTACAAGAAGACAGAAGATCTGCTTGCCAAGGCTCATACTCGTGACAGCACGCAGGCGCTGGCGAAGCTGACGGTTGTCGTGGACGGGCGGCGACGGATCGTCTCCGAACCACCGCTGATCGTTCCAATTGAAGAACTGTTCGCCGACCAGATCGACGCCGAGGCGTTATACGAGGTCATCGACGGCCTGATCCACAAGTACCGTCGAACGCTGCAGTCCGACCGGCGACACCTGCTCGAGCAGTTCCAGCTCGTCCAGATGGCTCGCAAGGTCGTCGGTGTCGGAAGTGTCGGCACGCGGGCCTGGATCCTGCTCATGGAGAGTGGCAACGAGCCGCTCTTCCTGCAGGCAAAGGAGGCGCAGGCATCGGTACTGGCTGGATTCGCCGGACGCAGTCAGTACGCCAACCAGGGAGAACGCGTCGTCGCCGGGCAGCACCTCATGCAGGCGGCGAGCGACATCTTCCTCGGGTGGCAACGCACGACCGGCGTGGACGGGGTCGATCGCGACTTCTACGTGCGCCAGCTGCGGGACTGGAAGTTCTCCCTACCCATCGAACGGATGGTCCCCCGGGGGATGGCGATCTTTGCCGGCTTGTGCGCCTGGACTCTGGCCAGGGCGCACGCCCGGTCCGGCGACCGGGTGGCCCTCGCCGCCTACCTGGGCAGCTTTGACAAGTTCGACCATGCGATCGCCGACTTCTCCGAGACCTACGCCGACCAGAACGAGATCGACCACGCCGCACTACAGGCGGCGGTCGACTCCGGGCGCGCCGAGGCCAAGAGCGGACTGTGACCACCCCGACGTTCCCCCGATGCGGACGATGCAAAGCAGGTGGCGGCCCGGTTCGCTGCTACTGAACCGTCCGGGCTGCATACTCAGGGCCTTAGGACACCGCGACCAGGAGCCGCCGTCATGGCCAAGACCAGGCAGTACGCCCGCCCGCCGCACCTACCTGACGGGTCGGTCGCAACGCATGTCCCACCAGACGGCGCTCGATTCCGGGTGCGCCGAGGCTCGCAGCCGACTGTGACGAGCTCGACGTGCGTCGCGACGCCAGGTCCGCAGGAGCGGGTATGACCGAAAGGGGGATCACCCAGGCTGATGTGCACCAACAGCAAGATCACCTTTGGTCGCGCATCGGAGAGCTGGAAGCGCCGTGGCGCAAGGAGTTCGATGCGCCCGGTGTGGAGCTGAGGCGACTATTCTCGGAGCTGTTAGGCACGTACTTCCTGGTCATCGTCGGTGCGGGGTCTGCCGTGGTCGGGGCGAAGGTCAACACCGACATGGGACGCGCCGCCCAGGTCACGGCTCCGGCCCTGATGGTGATGGCGATCATCTTGTTCATGGGACGGATCAGCGGCGCCCACCTGAACCCCGCGGTCACGCTCGGCTTCTACCTCCGCGGAGACTTCCCCTGGCGACGGGTCCCCGGCTACATCGTCGCCCAGCTCGTGGGAGCCACCCTGGCGTGCCTGACCCTGTGGGCGATCCTCGGGAAGCTCGGCATGCTCGGCGCCACCGAACCCGGACCCGGGATCAGCGACTGGCAAGCGATGCTCTTCGAGCTCATCCTCACCGTGGGGCTGTTCAGCGTGATCTCCGGCACGGCCTCGGCCGCGCAGAACGTCGGACCCCTGTCGGCACTAGCTGTCGGCGGTTACATCGCCCTGGCCGGGCTGTGGTCCAGCCCGATCAGCGGAGCCTCGATGAACCCGGCTCGCTCGTTCGGGCCCGACCTGGCGCTGGGTGACTTCTCGCACTACTGGGTCTACGTCGTCGGCCCGCTCGGGGGAGTCCTGATTGCCGCTGGGATCGCGTACGTCCTGCGCGGCAGAGGCGGGGACGTCGGCGGGGTCGCCGCCGCCCAGGGCGCCCCCGTCGAGGCGGGGGATCACGACAACAGGACGACGTAGTTCCAGAACCCGGATCCGACCGCCCGTTGTTGCCCGGTCATCAGACGTCAGCCTTCGGACGGTTCCCATGTGTGTGTTCCGTCGTGCGGCCGCCGCTATCGACCGGCTGTTCGCAGGCTCACCGTCCGCGGGTCCCAACGAGCCGGCCCGGACTTTCGCTGCATGCCCGGCCGCTGATGGCGTCGACGACGGAGTAGGTGGGACGACGTGGATGTTGCCTCCCTGCTGACCCTCCTCCTGCTCGCGCTCTTCCTGGCGGTTCAGCCATGGTCGCTGCTCGCCGCAGTCCTGCTCGTGACCGCGCGCGGCGGGTTGCGAAAGGAGTGTGCGTTCGTCAGCGGTTGGATCGCCGCCCTCGCCATCGTGGCCGTCGTGACAGTCCTGGTGTATCCGAGCGTTCCGCAGACCTCAACGACGAGCCAGCTCCAGGCGGGCGTCGAGCTCGCCCTAGGACTGCTCCTGGGAGCCTGGTTGCTGTTGCGCCTGCGCCGCCCCAAGGAAGCCGGAACCCCGGGCCAGCCCTCCTGGATGGGCCGGCTGGACAACATGTCGCCGTTGGTGGCGTTCGGGCTCGGCGCCTTCTTGCCGACGTATGCCGTGGTTGCTGCCGCCGTCTCCGAGATGATCTCCAGTGGCCTCACTCGGGGGTGGCTGCTCGTCGTCGCGCTGGTGTGGGTCCTGCTGGCCTCGATCGGCGTTGCCTCACCTCTGCTCGTACTCCTGCGCGATCGCAAGCAGGCACCCGACACGTACGAGCGTTGGCGGGTCTGGATCCTCGCGCACAGCCGCGCAGTCCTGCTCTCCGGCGGCGCCATCGTGTGTCTGGTCCTGGTCGCCAAGGGCATCGTCGGACTGCTCCACTGACGACGTCGGGACGCGAATGCCGAGCGCGGCTTGCTCCCTCACGGGAACAACCGTAACTTCGGGTCCACCGACGGCGAGGAGTTCCAGTGGAGCCACAGGACGCGCAGTCACAGGACAACGAACGGTACGACTACGTGATCGTCGGTGCCGGCAGCGCGGGGGGTGTGCTCGCCGCCCGGCTGTCGAACGACCCCAGCATCCGGATCCTGCTGCTCGAGGCAGGCGGACCCGACTCCGCCGACGAGATCAAGATCCCGGCGGCGTTCTCCACGCTGTTCAAGACCCGCTGGGACTGGAACTACTCCACGACCGATCAGAAGCAGCTGCAGGACCGGCGGGCCTACTGGCCGCGGATGAAGGCGCTGGGCGGCTGCTCGTCGATGAACGCAATGATCTACATCCGGGGCAACCGGGCGGACTACGACGGTTGGCGTGACGCGCACGGGGCGACGGGCTGGGGTTACGACGACGTCCTGCCGTATTTCGTCCGGGCGGAGGGCAACACCCGGCTCGGCGGTCCGTACCACGGCCGGAGCGGCCCACTGCACGTCGAGGACCGGCTCTTCACCCACGAGCTGTCCAGTGCCTGGGTCGACTCGGCCGTCGCATACGGGCTCAAGGCGAACGACGACTTCAACGGCGCCGAGCAGGAGGGTGCGGGCCTCTACCAGGTGACGTGCAAGCGGGGCCGGCGCTGGTCGGTGGCCGACGGATACCTGCGCCCGGCGATGGAACGGCCGAATCTGACGGTACGCACCGGCGCGTTCGCGACCCGGGTGCTCGTCGACAACGGCCGGGCCGTCGGTGTCGCGTACCGCTACCACGGCGGGGAGCGGACGGCGAACACCGAGGCCGAGGTGGTGCTGTCCGGCGGGGCCATCAACAGCCCGCAGCTGTTGATGCTCTCCGGGATCGGCCCCGCCGACCACCTGCGCGAGACCGGCATCGATGTCGTGGTGGACCTGCCCGGGGTCGGCATGAACCTGCACGATCACCCGGCGGTTCCGATGTTGTGGCGTACCCGCGGCACCTCCGACCTCGCCGAGGCGTCGAACCTGGTGAACCTGGTCAGGTGGCGCGCGACCGGCACGGGCCCGCTCGCCTCGAACATCGGCGAGGCCGGTGGGTTCTTCTGCAGCCGCGACGGCCTTGCCGCCCCCGACCTGCAGGTCCACGTGGCGCCGAGCGGCTTCTACGACAACGGGCTGCACGAGCCCACGACGCGGATGGTGACGGTCGCGCCGACGCTGGTGTCGGTACGCAGCCGCGGCAGCATCCGGCTGCGTTCGGCGGACCCGTCCTGGCACCCCGCGATCGACCCGGGATACCTGCAGGACCAGATCGATCTGGACGCTATCGTCGCCGGCGTACGGGTGCTGGGCGAGATCTCACGGTCGGGGCCGTTGGCCCGGCTTATCGACAGGCCCTGGCGACCCGCCGGCCTCTACCCCGACGACGACGAGATCATCGAGCACATCCGGGCGATGACCCAGACGCTGTACCACCCGGTGGGCACGTGCGCGATGGGCACCGGCGAGGACTCGGTGGTCGACCCCGAGCTCGCGGTGCGCGGTGTTGCGGGGCTGCGCGTGGTGGATGCCTCGGTCATGCCAGAGGTGCCGCGCGGCAACACGAATGCGCCGACTGTCATGATCGGGGAGAAGGCCGCCGACCTGATCAGGGGTGCCCGATGACCGCGACGTTCGAATCCCTCGACCCCGCCACCGGCGACGTCGCCGGGACCTACCCCGAGCACGGGCCCGACGAGGTGCGCGACGCGGTGACCAGGGCCCACGAGGCAGCCCAGTGGTGGTCGGCGTTGACGTTCGGTGAGCGCGCCGAGCACCTGACCCGGTGGAAGGGCGTGCTCACCCGGCGGATGGCCCAGCTCGTCGAGGTCGTGCACGCCGAGACCGGCAAGCCGTACGGCGACGCCCAGCTCGAGATCGTGCTCGCGATCGACCACCTGGCATGGGCCGCGGGGCATGCCAAGAAGGTCCTCGGGGTCAGGAACCGGGCCCCAGGGCTGTTGATGGCAAACCAGGCGGCGACCGTGGAGTACCTCCCGCTCGGCGTCGTGGGCGTCATCGGCCCGTGGAACTATCCGGTGTTCACGCCTATGGGGTCGATCTCGTACGCGCTGGCGGCCGGCAACGCTGTGGTGTTCAAGCCCAGCGAGTACACCCCCGGGGTCGGTGTGTGGCTGGCGAACAGCTTCGCGGAGGCAATACCCGGTCATCCGGTCTTCCAGGTCGTGACCGGCCACGGCGACACCGGCGCAGCGCTGTGCCGGGCCGGGGTGAACAAGGTGGCGTTCACCGGATCGACCCGCACCGGCAAGAAGGTCATGGCGGCCTGCGCGGAGAACCTGGTCCCCGTGATCATCGAGGCTGGGGGCAAGGACGCGCTGCTGGTCGACTCGGACGCCGATGTCGACGCGGCCGCCGACGCCGCAGTGTGGGGAGCGATGTCCAACGCGGGGCAGACCTGCACCGGCATCGAACGGGCCTATGTGCACGAACAGGTCTACGACCAGTTCGTCTCGAAGGTGCTCGCCCTGGCCAAAGACATCCGGGTCGGATCCGGCGACGACGCGCAGATCGGGCCCATCACGATGCCCGGACAGCTGGACGTGATCCGCGACCACCTCACCGATGCCGTGGCGAGGGGGGCCACAGTCCTGTTGGGCGGGCCGGACGGCGTCGGGGACCGTTACGTACAACCCACGGTGCTGGCGGACGTACCCCAGGACGCCCGCGCAATCACGGAGGAGACGTTCGGACCGACCCTGACGATCAACAAGGTCAGCGACATGGACGAAGCCGTGACCTTGGCCAACGCCACCCGGTACGGCCTTGGCTCGGCGGTCTTCTCCGGGAGCCGCGGGGCCGCACTTGCCCGCCGGTTGCGATCGGGGATGACGTCGGTCAACTCCGTCATCGCCTTCGCCGGGGTTCCCTCGCTCCCCTTCGGTGGCGTCGGTGACTCAGGGTTCGGCCGGATCCATGGCCCGGACGGGCTGAAGGAGTTCACGTACGCCAAAGCCGTGACACGGCAACGGTTCGCCGCACCCCTGGCATTGACGACCTTCGCCCGCCAACCGAAGACCGACGCCCAGGTGGCCCAGGTGATCACGGTGCTGCACGGCGGCACCGGCACGCTCCCCGCCAAGCCCAAACGCTTCCCCCGCCCCTGGTAGAACCCCGCCGCCGGCTCGCGGGCCTGCCCGGGGACTCGCGGCGCCCCGACCAGGTTCACCGACGTTCGATCGTGCGGGCCGGGTTCACCGGCGTTTGATCGTGTTTTCGGGCTCTGGCCCGGCGTGTCGTCGCACAGACGCCGGTGAACCCGCCCACCAGCGCGCAGACGCCGGTGAACCCGCCCACCAGCGCACAGACGTCGGCGGACCTGCGCGGCGGTGCCCACTACCCAGCGAGGAACGACTCAGGGTTGGCCGCCGCGTTGGACTAGTTGTCGTTCCGGGGGCCGCGGATACCGGTGATGATCAAGCCGGCGCCCCAGAAGGCCAAGGGCCACACCGGCCAGTACGAGGTCAGGTGACCGCTGGCCAGGCTGGCAACACCCCAGACCACGGTGAGCAGCACCGCCGTCCCGGCCCACGAGCGCCATCCCGACGCCAGCTCGGCGACGCGGTGCCGGCGAGGTCGGTCGTACGGCGCCGGCGTTCTCGCGCGCTGCGCCCATGGCACCTCCTCGGGTGCCGAGTCGATGGCCAAGTCCTTCGTGAGCGCCGCGAGCTCACCTCGGGTACGGGCCGCGGCGGCCCTCGCGGCTCGATCGGTGTGCTCGTCGGCAGTCAGCTCACCCTCGGCAAGAGCGCGCGACAACCGTTCGGCGGTACGGCGCCGGTCTGAATCGCCGGCGCGAAGATGTGGGTCGGACGGCTCGATAGGCGTGCTCATGGCGACTCCGGGTTCGACCTGGTGCGCGTGACCCACCGTACCCGGGTCGTACCGGGCGCTTTGACCGTGCACCAGTGGTGAGGGCAGCATGACGCTGTGGCACAGATTCTCCTGGCAGCGGACACGCTCACCGTCTCGATGAGAGGAGCCGAGAAGATCGAGGCGCTGCACGGTAATGTCACGGTGCCGCGTGCATCGGTCACCAGGGTGCGTGTCGCCCCGGACGGCATGGCTGAGCTGCACGGGATCCGCGCCCCGGGTCGTGGACGCACTGACCTGATTGGCACCCCGTTCACCTTCCCCTTACCTCGCGTTCTCGATGATGTCGGGGTGGTTGACGATCTGACGGTCCGGGTTGAGGACGAGGGTCGCCCGCCCAAGCACGAGCAGAACATCGTCCCCGGTTCACCGACCACTGCGGTCCGGCCCCAGATCGCCGCGACGCTCGTCGTTCTCGGTGCGGTGGCTCTGGTGGCGCTGCTTTGGGCCATCGACTGGGGGCATGGCCTGGCGGGCTTCGACCGCCCGGTCTACACCTGGTTCGTCGAGCACCGCACGGCCGGCCTCACGCCGGTCATGAAGGCGATCAGTACCGTCTCCAGCGAGACCGTGCTGCCCTTCATCGTGCTGGTCGTGGCGGCGATCATGCTCTGGCGTACCCGTCACCTGTACCGCGTGGTACTGCTCGGCGCGGCCATGTTCCTCACGGTGGTCATCGCGGAGATCTTCAAGCTGGGCCTGGACCGGCACCGACCACCGGTGGCCACGATGGTTGGAGCGATCGAGACGAACGGGTCGTTCCCGTCCTTTCACACCCTGGGAGCCACGACGTTCGCCCTGCTGCTGGGCTATCTGTGGTGGAAGGCCGGGAGCAGCGCAGTCCGCCTGGCCACCTGGCTGGTCGCGTCCCTGATCGTCTTCGGGTTGGTCGCGAGCAGCCGGCTGTACCTGGGATACCACTGGGCCAGCGACGTCCTGGCATCGGCCGCGATCGCCGTGATCATCATGGGAGCCGTGATCGGCGCCGACCGAGTGCTAGGACCCCGTTGGGCGCCGCAAAGCCAGCGAGGGAAACAGGGCAGTAGCCAGCATGCAAACACTCACGGGAACACCTGATGGGGACGAGCCCTGTCCGGGCGAATTGGGCATCACCTAGCATCGGCGAGGTGATGAACCTGTTGGTCGTCGAGGATGACGATGCGATAGGTCAGCTCTTGGAGTCCGGGCTGCGTGCCAACGGTTATCGGGTGACCTGGCACCGTCTCGGCGCCGAGGCCGCGAAAGCGGCGCAGGCGCAGGCCTTCGATCTCATCCTGCTGGACCTGGGCCTACCGGACCGTGACGGGGTCGCGCTGTGCCGGGACCTGCGGATGCTGCTTCCCACGTCGGTCATCGTGATGCTGACGGCCCGGCGCGACGAGATGGACGTGGTCGCGGGGTTGGAGAGCGGTGCCGATGATTACCTGACCAAGCCCTTCGGGCTGGTGGAGCTGCTCGCGCGGGTCCGTGCCCACCTGCGTCGGACCGGTCCGGCCTCACCCTCTCGGGCTGAACCCATTGCCCTCGGGCCGCTGGTCGTCGACGTCGCGGCGCGTCTGTGCACGTTGGGTGGGCAGGAGGTTCCGCTGCGGGCGAAGGAGCTCGACCTGCTGGCTCGACTGGCCCGCGACGCAGGGGACGCCGTCACCCGTGAGAGCCTGATGTCGGACGTGTGGGACGAGAACTGGTTCGGATCGACGAAGACCCTCGACGTGCACATCGCCTCGCTGCGCCGCCGGTTGTCGGAGGTCGCGGACGTCGTCGGAACCGACCCGCCTGTCATCTCCACGTTGCGTGGGTACGGCTATCGGCTGGAACGAACTTCGGCCTGACCGGCCCGCCGGAGAGCGCGCCAGCGTCGCCGGTCGTTCGACCAGCTGCAAGGAGGGGGCCCGGTGCGACAGGGGATCCTGCGCGTCGCGATCACCGCGACGATCGTCGCCCTGGCGCTGATGGCGGTCCCGCTCGCGATCGCCGTCCGGCAGCTGTACTACTCCAACGAGAGCAGTGAGCTCGAGCGGGCGGCGCTACGAGCCGCCGCCGTCGTG
>JBDTDW010000269.1:0-6714 GCA_039922855.1 Candidatus Nanopelagicales bacterium
ACCAGGCCCCGTCCGACCACAACCCATCGGACCACGCTTCGTCCGACCACGCTTCGTCCGACCACGCCCCGTCGGACCACGCCCCGTCGGACCACGCCCCGTCGGACCAGGCTTCATCGGACCAGGCCCCGTCCGACCACGCGCCATCGGCCGAGGCCGAGGTGGCTGCAACCGGCGAAGCCGCTTCCGTTGACATGGTGACCGAACCTGCGCCGGCCGTCCCCATGGCCGCGGTTGGGCCAGCCCCCGAGCCAACGGCCCTGGAGGCCGTCCCGATACCCGCCGCCCTCGAAGCGGTCCCAGTGCTCGCGGCCCTCGAAGCGGTCCCGGTGCCCGCGGCCCTCGAAGCGGATGTCGCACCCACCGGTGTCGCGCCCGTCGATGCCGCAGTGGCTCCGACGGGCGGGACAGCGAATCTCACCGGCATCCCCGAAGAGCCTGCTGCGCAAGTGGTTCCAGCCGTGACCGTCAGTGCTGGGCAGCCGGCCGCGGAGACCGACGGCGCCGAACCTGTCGCTGCGGAGTTCGTTGCGAACGATTCCGCCAGCTCGGAGCCGGCCATCGCCCAGCCTGTCGCTGACGAGCCCATCCCCGGTGCGGCCACGACCCCCGACTTGGTCGGAGCCGATGCTGATGGCGCCGAGCCAGCTGCTGCTGACACGGGTTCGACCGAGCCCGCCACAGCCGAGTCACCTACGTCTGACGCTCCGGCTCCAGCCGCAGGTCCGGGCGAGGAATCGGCAGGTCCTGCCGTACCAGCACCTACGGGAGGACCGGCTCCGCCCGTACCGAGTCCGGCAAGCCTCGCGGCACGGCCAGGACCGCGGCCTGGGCCTTCGGGCTCGGTAGGTGTCGCACCGACCCCAGCGGCCGCTGTCACGAGCCCCGGCCCTGCCAGTGCCGGCGCCCAGGCGGCAGCGGCATTCGGGCGGGTCGGGGACGACGGCACGGTGTACGTACGCCTCGTCGACGGCAGCGAGCAGCCGGTCGGTCAGTGGGCCGCCGGAGAGCCTGCGGACGGCTTGGTGTTCTTCGCCCGCAAGTACGACGACCTCGCCGTCGAGGTGGACCTCGCGACCCGTCGGCTGCGTGAGGGCAAGGCTGCCGCGGAGCAGGCCGCCGCGGTCGTCAAGCGCGTGCGGGAGGCGCTGGCCGCGCCGGCGATGGTGGGAGACCTGGCCGCGCTCACCGATCGGGTGGCGGCACTGGAGACGCTCGTGACCGAGCGCCGGACCGCCGCGGCTGCCGCGAAGGCTGCGGTGAAGGCACAGGTCCTCCTGGCCCGGGAGGCCATCGTGGCAGAGGCGGAGGCACTGGCCGACTCCACGCAGTGGAAGTCCACCGGGGAGCGGTTCAAGACCATGCTGGACCAGTGGCGTACCACGCCGCGGGCAGACCGCAGTGTTGAGCAGGAGCTGTGGAAGCGGTTCAGCCACGCCCGTTCGGTGTTCGACAAGCGCCGGCGGCAGTACTTCGCCAAGCTCGACGGGGAGCGCGGAGAGGCCAAGCAGGTCAAGGAGGCCATCGTTCGGGAGGCCGAGGCGCTGACAGGCTCGTCGGACTGGGCTGCGACTGCGGCGGCGTTCCGGGATCTCATGGCACGGTGGAAGGCTGCCGGGCGGGCCGGCAAGGTCGACGAGGAGCGGCTGTGGGAGCGGTTCCGAGCAGCGCAGGACACGTTCTTCGCGTCCCGCAACGAGACGCTGCAGACACGTGACGTGGGGCAGAAGGAGAACCTGGCCGCCAAGCTGGCCCTTGTTGCCGAGGCGGAAGCCATCGACACCTCCGACCTGCGCCGCGCCAAGGCGGCGCTGCGGTCGGTGCAGGACCGGTGGGAGGGGATCGGTCACGTCCCTCGTGCTGACAAAGAACGGATCGAGGGCCGGCTGCGCCGCGTCGAGGACACACTGCGCAAGGGTGACCAGGACCAGTGGCGTCGTACGAACCCGGAGGCGCGCGCCCGGGCGGAGGCTACGACAGAGCAGTTCCAAGGCTCGCTGGACAAACTCGAAGCGGACCTGGCGAAAGCTCAGCAGGCCGGCAACGAGGCCAGGGCCGCCGACCTGCGCAGCCGCATCGAGTCGACACAAGCGTTGCTCGACGCCGCCCGAAGGGCCGCCGCAGAGTTCGGCGCCTAGCAGTCCCTCACCACCCCGGCGTGGCGCGGACCCTCGCGCGCCCAGGGGATGGTGGGCGCGGGTCGAAGCTCTGAGCGAGCGGAGCGAGTGAGGGCGGACGGGAAAGCCAGGGCGCAGCCCCGTCCGATCCCGGCCGCGGCGGAGACCCTTGCGGCCCAAACAGCTCAGACTCGGTAGACGTCATAGACGCCTTCGACCGTTCGTACGGCGGCCAGCATGGCGTCCAGGTGGCTGGGGTCGGCCATCTCGAACGTGAACCGGGAGATCGCGATCCGGTCGCGGGAGGTGCTGACGGATGCGGACAGGATGTTGACGTGGGAGTCCGACAAGGTGCGCGTCACGTCCGAGAGAAGTCGGGAACGGTCCAGGGCCTCGACCTGGACGTTGACCAGGAACATGCTCGACGCCGTCGGGGCCCAGGTCACCGGCACCATCCGGTCCGGCTCGGACTGCGCCAACGCGAGCAGGTTGCTGCAGTCCTTGCGGTGCACCGAGACCCCGCTGCCCCGGGTCACGAAGCCCTGGACCTCGTCACCGGGCACCGGTGTACAACATCGGGCGAGCTTGACCAGTACGTCGGCGTCACCGTCTACGACGATGCCGGGATCACCCTGGGGGCGAGGGCGCCGAGGCGAACGGCTGATCGGCGCCATGGTCTCGGCGAGGTCCTCGGTGGTTCCCTCATCACCGCCGTGGGACTGTACGAGTCGCTGCACGATGGTGCTGGCCGAGAGCCGGCCCTCGCCGACGGCCTGGTAGACCGCGGTGATGTCGGCGTAGTGAAGGTCCGAGACCAGCGCTGACAGCGACGCGTTGGACATCAGGCGTTGCAGCGGCAATGCGTTCTTGCGCATCGCCTTCGCCAGCAGGTCTCGACCCCGCTCGGCGGCCTCTTCCCGGCGCTCCTTGGAGAACCAGGCCTTGATCTTGCTGCGGGCACGCGGGCTCTTTACGAAGCCGAGCCAGTCCCGGGACGGGCCGGCGCCCTCCGCCTTGCTGGTGAAGATCTCGACGACCTCGCCGCTCTGCAGCGTTGACTCCAGCGGTACGAGCTTGCCGTTGACCCGGGCGCCGACGCAGCGATGGCCCACCTCGGTGTGGACGGCATACGCGAAATCGATCGGCGTGGAACCGTTCGGCAGCGCGACGATGTCGCCCTTCGGGCTGAAGGCGAACACCTCGGTCGAACCGAGGTCGTAGCGCAGCGAGTCGAGGAACTCCCCCGGGTCCTCGGTCTCGCGCTGCCAGTCCAGCAGCTGGCGCAGCCAGGCCATGTCGTCGGGCCCGGACTTGCCACCGACCGTGTCCTGCTTGTAGCGCCAGTGTGCGGCGACGCCGTACTCGGCCGCCCTGTGCATCTCTGTCGTACGGATCTGCAGCTCGACCGGTTTGCCTCCTGGACCCATAACGGTGGTGTGCAACGACTGGTACATCGTGAACTTGGGCATCGCGATGAAGTCCTTGAAGCGCCCGGCCACCGGGGTCCAGCGGGCGTGGATCACCCCGAGCACGGCGTAACAGTCCCGGACAGAGTCGACCACGATGCGTACGCCGACGAGGTCGTAGATTTCGGCGAAGTCCCTGCCCCGCACAATCATCTTCTGGTAGACGGAGTAATAGTGCTTCGGTCGCCCCGTGACCGTCGCCTTCACCTTCGCGGTTCGTAGGTCCGCCTCCACCGCCTCGATGACCTCGGTGAGGTAGTGGTCACGCTCCGGGGAGCGCTGCCCGACCAGGCGCGAGATCTCGTCATACATCTTCGGGTACAGCGTGGCGAACGCGAGGTCCTCCAGCTCCCACTTCAACGTGTTCATGCCCAGCCGGTGCGCCAGCGGTGCGTAGATCTCCAGCGTCTCGTTTGCCTTGGCCTCCTGCTTCTCCGGAGGCATCCAGCGCAGGGTTCGCATGTTGTGCAGGCGATCGGCCAGCTTGATGACGAGCACGCGGATGTCACGCGCCATCGCCACGACCATCTTGCGGACCGTCTCGGCGGCGGTGGCCTGGCCGTACTTGACCTTGTCGAGCTTGGTCACCCCGTCGACGAGGCGCGCGATCTCGTCGCCGAACTCGACCCGCAGCTGGTCCACCGAATAGTCGGTGTCCTCCACCGTGTCGTGAAGCAGCGCTGCCGCTAACGTCGGGGTGGTCATGCCGAGCTCGGCCAGGATCGTCGCGACCGCCAGCGGATGGGTGATGTACGGGTCACCGGAGTTACGGCGCTGCGAGCGATGCAGGTATGCGGCGGTCTCGTACGCCCGTTCCAGGATCTTGACGTCGGCCTTCGGGTGATACTGCCGCACCGTCCGGAACAGCGGCTCGAGCTCGGGATGGGTGGACCGGGACTGGCCGGGGCGCCGCGAGGTCAGCCGTCGGGGCAGCCGGCGCCGGTGCGCCGAGGACGTCGATGGGGGCACCGAGATGATCGCCGGGGGCGTGGCGGCAGGTCGGGTCGTGGGCGTGGTGGCAGTGGCGTCCACCTCATCGCTCATGGTTCACCCACCTCGCCGGCCCGGTGCACGACCTGCGGGGTCTGGCACCTGGTCAGCCCAGTCTAGGCGTCGTGCGGCTCATCCTCGTGCGTGCGCCGCCAGGTGTCCGGCTCGATCGTGCGGGTAGCGGGGATCCCGGACACGCCGCTCCGACCCGGTCGCACCGCCAGCACCTGGTTCACGCCAAGACGACCGGCCCGAAACGCGAGAGCGGATCCGGCCATGTACAGCCGCCAGATCCTGGCCCGGCCCGGTGAGGAGGAGGCGATGGCAGCGTCCCAGTTCTGCTCGAGGTTTCGTACCCAGGCCTGCAGGGTAAGGGCGTAGTTCTCGCGCAGTGCCTCGACGTCGCGTACCTCGAAGCCGGCCGTCTCGATCGCCTCGAGCATCGTGCCCAACGACTCCAGCTCCCCGTCGGGGAAGACGTACCGGTCGATGAACGAGGTGGCTGAGGGCTCCGGCCGGGGACCAGGTCGACGTGCGATCGCGTGGTTGAGCAGCCGGCCCTGTGGTCGCAACAGCGAGAACATGTCGGCGGCGTACGTCGCGAGCAGGTCCGCGCCCACGTGCTCGGCCATCCCGATGCTGGAGATGGCGTCGTAAGGGCCGTCGTCGATCTCCCGGTAGTCCTGCACCCGGATCTCGACCTTGGCGGAGAGTCCGGCATCGGCGACCCGTTTGCGCGCCAGCGTGGCCTGGGCCCCCGACAGTGTGACGCCGACCGCGGTGGCTCCGTACTGCTGCGCGGCCCGGATGGCGAAAGTCCCCCAGCCGCAACCAACGTCGAGCACCCGCATGCCCGGGGACAGTGCGAGCTTGCGTGCGACAAGGTCGCACTTGGCGAGCTGGGCGTCAGCGAGCGAGTAGTTCTCGGACGGGCTCTGCTCGAAGTAGGCGCAGGAGTAGGTCATCGACTCCCCCAGCACGAACCGGTAGAAGTCGTTGCCCACGTCGTAGTGCGAGGACACGGCCTCGAGGTCGCGGCGCCGGGAGTGCAGCCGGCCGGTGAGCTGGATCTCCTCCGCGGGCACCTTCGGCGGTCCCCCGACGATGCCCAGGGCGAACGCGGCCACCGCGACGTGGCGGCGGGTCGCGCCGTCGACGTGCACGGTCGGGCCGTACTCCGGGTCGGCGAGCAGCTCCAGCGCAGCCAGCCCGGCCAGCATGTCGCCCTCGACGTCGACGTCACCGCTGACGTACGCCCGCGCCATCCCGAGCTCGTTCGGCGCCCACAGCAGCCACCGCAGCGCTCGGCGGCTGGTGAACACGAGGGTGGCCGGCGCATCCGACGGCCCGAAAGAGCTGCCGTCCCAGCAACTGACCCGGACGGGCGGGTCCGAGCCGAGCAACTCTTTTACCAGCGGCCGGAGGCGGTCAGCCACCGTCATCGTCATCACCCACCCGTCGTACCGAAACCGCTTGAGGGACCGTGGCCATATCGTGCCGCTGGCCTGTTGGGCGCGTCAGCGTTTGCGTTTGCGCTTGGCGGGGGGACGCCGGGGCTGGGTACGCGGTCCGGCGGAACCGGCCGGTCGCTCCACGAGGGTCGGCGCCGATGGGGTCGAGCCCTCCTCGAGCGGAGCGCTCGCGGAGTCGTCCTCGATCGGCTCGACGGGGTCGAGCACGGCCGTCTGGGACCGTGCCGTTGACGTACCACCGGACGCGGTGGGGGTCTTGGTGGTGCGAGCCGTGAGGCCTGCCTTGCGGGCCGCGACCCGGGTCGCGAGCGCCTTCATCGCCGGTTCGTGTTCCTTGAGCTGGGTCAGCAGTGGTGTCGCGATGAAGATTGAGGAGTAGGTGCCGGCTGCCATACCCACGAACAGCGCCAGGGCGAGGTCCTCCAGCGTTCCTGCGCCGAGCAGCCCGACGCCGATGAACAAGATCGCCGCGACCGGCAGCAGCGCCACGACGCTGGTGTTGATGGAACGCACCAGCGTCTGGTTCAGCGCCAGGTTCGCGGCCTCGCTGTACGTGGACCGGTTGCCCGAGGTGATGCCGCGGGTGTTCTCCTTCACCTTGTCGAAGACCACCACAGTGTCGTACAACGAGAACCCGAGGATCGTGAGGACGCCGATCACTGTGGCAGG
>JBDTDW010000270.1:0-9700 GCA_039922855.1 Candidatus Nanopelagicales bacterium
GCAAAGGGCCGCAAGAAGTCGGCCGGCAACCCGACCGCAGACAGTGACGGCACGAGCGCCGACGTCGTCGAGCCGGTCGCCGCGGCCGTGGTCGAGACCCCGAACGGTGCCTCGGCGCCCGAGGCGCCGACGCCCCGAGCACGCGGGACCCGGCGACGGGTCACCCGGTCCGCCGGACCGGCGGCGCTCGAGGTGTCGCGGGAGGATCCCGAGCCCGCGGTTTGACCCGGAGGTCGCGGGTTTCGTACCCTGAACCCTCGGTGCCCCTGCACCCTCTGCACGAGCCTGTCAGCTGCGGCTTCGCGGCCGGGGTCGTGTTCCAAGATCGAATCAAGGAGATCCCGCGGTGTACGCGATTGTCCGCGCTGGCGGCCGCCAGGAGAAGGTCACCGTCGGTGATGTGTTCGAGCTCGACCGCCACGCCGGCGAGCCGGGGGAGAGCTTCACCCTGCCGGCGCTGCTCGTCGTCGATGGGGAGACGGTGACCAGTGACGTCAAATCGCTGGCCGCCGTCACCGTGACCGCCGAGGTCGTGGCCCACACGAAGGGCCCGAAGATCGCGATCCTGCACTACCGCAACAAGACCGGTTACAAGCGTCGCCAGGGCCATCGCGCCCAGCTCACCCGCGTCCGCATCACCGACATCACCGGCGCCTGACCGCTCCGCCTCCGACACCAGCGACACCGATCTCCACAAGGGACTGAACCATGGCTCACAAGAAGGGTGCGTCCAGCACCAGGAACGGCCGGGACTCCAACAGCCAGCGGCTCGGAGTGAAGCGGTTCGGTGGCCAGCAGGTCAACGCCGGGGAGATCATCGTGCGCCAGCGCGGCACCCACTTCCACCCCGGAGCCAACGTCGGCCGTGGTGACGACGACACCCTGTTCGCACTCGCGCCCGGAGCCGTCCAGTTCGGCACCCACCGTGGTCGGCGGGTCGTCAACATCGTGCTCGCCGACGCCTGAGCCGATCCCGCCCCTGACACGAGACCTGCTCGCGGTGCGGTCGTACGACACCGTTGTCGACTGCGGGAGCCGGTACCCGAGGGACTGGAGCTGAGCCGTGACGACCTTCGTCGACAGGGTCCTGCTCCATGTCGCTGCCGGCGACGGCGGCCGGGGCGTGGCCTCCGTGCTGCGCGAGAAGTTCAAGCCGCTCGGAGGCCCTGACGGGGGCAACGGCGGCCACGGCGGTGACGTACGACTCGTCGTTGACGGCGGGGTCGCGTCGTTGCTGGAGTACCACCACGGACCGCACCGCCGCGCCGGCAACGGCCAACCTGGTGCTGGGGACCACCGAGGCGGCGCCAAGGGCCAGGAGCTGGTCCTGAGAGTGCCGCCGGGCACCTCCGTCCAGGCTGGCGACGGTACGGTCCTGGCGGACCTGGTGGCCGTGGGCATGGAGTACGTCGTGGCTCGTGGCGGCCGCGGTGGGCTCGGGAACGCCGCGTTGGCCAGCCCGCGCCGCAAAGCCCCCGGTTTCGCGCTGCTCGGTGAGCCCGGGCAGTCCCGCGACGTCGTGCTGGAGCTCAAGAGCATCGCCGACGTCGCGTTGGTCGGGTTTCCCAGCGCCGGCAAGTCCAGCCTGGTGGCCGCGATGTCCGCGGCCCGGCCCAAGATCGCCGACTACCCGTTCACCACCCTGGTCCCGAACCTCGGGGTGGTCGCGGCCGGACAGACGGAGTTCACCGTCGCCGACGTCCCCGGACTGATCCCGGGAGCCAGCCAGGGCAAGGGCCTCGGGCTGCAGTTCCTGCGCCACGTGGAACGCTGCCAGGTCCTTGTTCACGTGCTCGACTGCGCGACCCTGGAGCCGGGCCGGGATCCGGTCAGCGACCTCGACGTGATCGAGCACGAGCTCGCCCAGTACGGCGGCACCTCCGGCGACCTGGCCGACCGCCCGCGGCTCGTGGCGTTGAACAAGATCGACGTCCCCGAGGCTCGCGACCTGGCCGACCTGGTCCGTCCCATCCTGCAGGCCCGAGGCCTCCCCGTCGTCGAGGTCTCCGCCGTCGCGCACGAGGGCCTCAAGCCGTTGGCGTACGCCATGGCCGAGATGGTCCTGGCGGCTCGGGCAGCCGCCCCGGCTGACGAGTCGCCGCGGATCGTCCTCACGCCGCGAGCGGTCGACGACGTCGGTTTCATCGTCGAGGTCGAGCACCCCGAGGACGGCGGGGTGCGCTACCGGGTGCGCGGGGAGCGCCCGCTGCGCTGGGTGCAGCAGACCGACTTCAGCAACGACGAGGCCGTCGGCTATCTGGCCGACCGGCTGGCCCGGCTGGGTGTGGAAGCCAAGCTGCTCGAGGTCGGAGCGGTGGCCGGTGCCGAGGTGCTGATCGGCCCGGACGACAACAGCGTCGTGTTCGACTGGGAGCCGACGGTGGCGGCGGGCTCGTACCTGTCCGGACCGCGCGGTACCGACGACCGCCTCCACGAGGTCTGATCCGGCCGCCCTGGTGCGATCGACCGCGGCTGCGAGACTGGCTCGGTGACCCCCGCCGACGACGATGCCGGGTCCGGAACGGCGGCGCCGACCGGCATGGCCGCTGACCGTCCTCGGGTCGGGGCGGCCAAGCGGTTCGTGGTCAAGGTCGGCTCGTCCTCACTGACCAGCGGTACTCGGGTGGACGAGGCCAAGGTGGACGCCCTCGTCGACGTCCTGGCCACCCACCGGTGTGCCGGCCACGAGGTGGTGCTGGTGTCCTCGGGCGCCATCGCCACCGGGATGGGTCCGCTTCGCCTCGCGCGCCGACCCCGTGACCTGGCAACCCAGCAGGCGGCGGCCAGCGTGGGCCAGGGCGTGCTCATGGCCCGTTACACGGCGGCTTTCGCGCGGCACGGCCTGACGACGGGCCAGGTCCTGCTGACCGCCGACGACCTGGCCCGTCGTACCCACCACCGCAACGCCCAGCGCACCCTCACGCGGTTGCTCGACCTCGGGGTGGTGCCTGTCGTCAACGAGAACGACACGGTCGCGACCGACGAGATCAGGTTCGGGGACAACGACCGGCTGGCCGCACTCGTCGCGCACCTCGTGCATGCGGAGGTGCTCGTCATGCTCTCCGACGTCGACGGGCTGTACGACGGCCCGCCGTCTCGTCCCGGAGCGGTGATGCTGGCCACGGTCACCGGGGAGCAGGATCTGGTCGGAGTGAAGCTCGGGCGCGGCGGTGACCTGGGCCGCGGCGGCATGACCACGAAGGTGGAGGCGGCCCGGATCGCGACCGCAGCAGGGGTCACGGTCGTGCTCACGTCCGCCCAGCAGGCCTCGGCCGCGCTGGCGGGGGACGCGGTCGGCACATTGTTCCTCCCGACCGGGGTGCGCTCGGGCACCCGGCTGCTGTGGTTGCGCCACCTGTCGACCCCGCGCGGTCGGCTGCTGCTGGATCCCGGGGCGGTCGACGCGGTCGTACGCCGCCGGCTGTCCCTGCTGCCGGCGGGCATCACCGGCGTCGAGGGGGACTTCGTCGCCGGAGATCCGGTGGACCTGTGCGACCAAAGCGGCCACGCGTTGGCCCGTGGGCTGGTGGACTACGACGCGACAGAGCTTCCCGGTCTGCTCGGCCGCTCGACACGCGAGCTCGCCCGGGAGCTGGGGCCTGCGTACGAGCGCGAGGTCGTCCACCGCGACGACCTGGTGATCCTGCGCCCCTAGCAGGAGGATCTCGTGACCGACCTCGACGACGCAGGCCCGGGCGGACCGGTCGTTTCCGACCCCGGCACGATGTGGCACGTCACGGTGACTGTCGCCGGCAGCGCAGTCCCCACGATCGAGATCCGCTCCGGCCTGGAGCGCCTCGAGCACGAGCACCCGTTCCTGCTCGCCGGGCGCTACGCCCCTGACCGTGCCGAGGTGCGCTACTGGGAGGAGGCCCCGGACGCGGAGTCCGTGGTCCGACTGGCATTGCGGCTCTGGGAAGAACACCAGGTCAGTGCCGCCCTGCCGCACTGGGACGTCGTAGGGGTGGAGGTCGTGGACCGCGAGACGTTCCACCGCCGGGTCGTGAACGGCCCGCACGGTCGCCAGGTCGCGCCCGTCGCCGTCATCGGGGTCACCGCGTTCTGAGCCCGATTAGGCTCCTACCGTGATACCTGAACTGCCTCTGGTCGATGCGCTGCCGCCGGATCCGCCGGACGTGCGCGAGGCCGTGCTGGCCACCGCGCGAGGCGCGCGGGCGGCGGCCTTCGAGCTGCGCCAGCGTGGGCGCGCGGACAAGGACCGAGCCCTGCACGCCATCGCCGACGCACTGGACGCCCGGGCCGGCACCGTGCTCGCCGCCAACGCCGGCGATGTCGCCCGGGCCCGGCGCGAGGGCACCACCGAGGCCATGGTGGACCGGTTGACGCTGACCCCGGAGCGACTCGCGGCGGTGGCCCAGGGCGTGCGCGACGTCGCGGACCTGCCCGACCCCGTGGGTCAGGTCGTACGCGGCTTCACCCTCCCCAACGGGCTGGAGGTCCGCCAGGTCCGGGTGCCGTTCGGGGTCGTGGGGATGGTGTACGAAGGCCGGCCCAACGTCACGGTCGACGCGGCAGCTCTTGCGCTCAAGAGCGGAAACGCGGCGCTGCTGCGGGGCTCGGCGTCGGCGTACGGCTCCAACCTCGCTCTCGTCCAGGTCATGCGCGACGCGCTCACCGACGCCGGGCTGCCGCCAGACGCCGTGCAGCTGGTCCCGGGGACGACCCGGGAGTCGGTCACCCACCTGATGACCGCGCGCGGCCTGGTGGATGTGCTGATCCCGCGTGGCGGAGCGGGGCTGATCCGCTCGGTCGTCGACGGCTCGACCGTCCCGGTCATCGAGACCGGTGTCGGTAACTGCCACGTCTATGTCGACGCCTCCGCCGACCTGGCCAAGGCGCTACCCATCTTGCTGAACTCCAAGACTCAGCGGGTCAGCGTCTGCAACGCCGCGGAGACGTTGCTGGTGCACCAGGACGCGGCCGCCCAGTTCCTGCCGGCTGCACTGGCCGCGCTGGCCGCGGAGCACGTGACGGTCCACGGCGACGCGCGTGTCGCCGGCTACGCGGCGGCCTCCGGCGTCGCTTTCGAGCCGGCGACCGACCAGGACTGGGAGACCGAGTACCTCTCGATGGACCTTGCCGTGGCGGTGGTCGACTCCCTGGACGGCGCTCTGGCCCACATTCGGCGTTGGTCCTCCGGGCACACCGAGGCGATCGTGACCGAGTCGACGACCGCGGCACACCGGTTCGTTGCCGGGGTGGACGCGGCAGCGGTGATGGTCAATGCCTCGACCCGGTTCACCGACGGGGGCGAGTTCGGCTTCGGGGCTGAGATCGGGATCTCCACGCAGAAGCTGCATGCCCGGGGTCCGATGGGCCTGACCGAGCTGACGAGCACGACGTACGTCGTCACCGGTGACGGCCAGGTGAGAGCCTGACCACTGTGCGTTCGTGCTGGTGCTAGCGTCAGGGCCCTGTGCGGCGGGGGCGGAACGCCGGCGGGCAGTCATGGGCGTGAGCGAGGAACGGACAGGGACGAGCAGATGGATCTCGGCATGGGCAGCGTGGTCGCGCAAGAGGTCGGCGTGACCACGTTCGACATCCCGCCATGGGGCTTCGGGATCGCTGCCTTCCTCGGTCTGGCGCTGCTGCTGTTCATCATCACGCGCATCAACATCGACCGCTGACCGAGCCCGCATGTCCGTGGCACGTTTTCGTCGCATCGGTGTGATGGGCGGTACGTTCGACCCGGTGCACCACGGACACCTCGTCGCCGCATCCGAAGTGGCACACCGGTTCTCGCTCGACGAGGTTGTGTTCGTCCCGACGGGGCGGCCGTGGCAGAAGGTCGAGCGCGAGATCACCCCGCCCGAGCACCGTTACCTCATGACCGTCATCGCGACTGCCGGGGACCCGAGGTTCCGGGTCAGCCGGGTCGACATCGACCGCGACGGGCCGACGTACACCGTCGACACCCTCCGGGACCTGCACGCGGAGTACGACGCCGCGGGCGAGATGGTCGAGCTGTACTTCATCTCCGGAGCGGACGCGATCGCTGCCATCCTCACCTGGCGCAAGCACGAGCAGGTTCTCGAGCTGGCCCACCTCGTCGCTGTGACGCGTCCCGGCTTCGACCTGTCGATCAGCGGCCTCCCGGAAGGGACAGCGACGCTGCTGGAGGTCCCGGCGCTGGCAATCTCTTCCAGCGACTGCCGGGCACGGGTCGCGCAGGGCGCCCCCTGGCGCTATTTGGCGCCGGACACCGTCGTCGCGTACGCAACCAAACACGGCCTCTACTCGTCTGAGTCTGTGCGATGAGCCTTCCCCCCCAGCCTCCGGTCGTCGGGAGCCGGGCCGAACGCCGCCGCGCCGTCGAGGACGCCGAGCGGGAGCAGTCCCGCCAACGGTCGCGCAGGTTCCTGGTGATCGGCGGCGCCGTCCTGGCCGTGGTGGTGATCGCGGTCCTCGCGTTCTGGCTGACTCACCGGTCTTCCGGCGACCAGACCGGCGCCGCACCATCGGCCTCGGACAACGCGGTACGTCAGCCGACGCTGCTGTTCCAGATCCGCGACGAGAACTCCATCGCAGTGAACAACACGATCCTCGCAGTGGGGGGGCCGCAGGACAGCGGGGTCTCGTTGATGGTGCCGCAGTCGCTCATACTCGACGTCCCGACCGGCGGCCCGCTCCCGCTGGGCCAGGTGGCACGCCTGCCGGACCCGAACGCATCTGCGGATTCGCTGCGCGACCTGCTCGGCGTACGGGTCGATGCGACCTTCGTCCTGGACCGGCTCGCGTTCGCGGGTCTTGTCGACGCGGTAGGGGGAGTGACGGCGACCGTCGATGTCGACGTCGTCACGGTGAAGGCCGATGGCACCAAGACCATCGTCGTGCCGGCCGGGGAGCGTCAGCTGAACGGGCTCGACGCCACTGCGTATGCCACCTACCTGGCTCCGGGTGAGACGGAGGCGGCCCGGATGGCGCGCTTCAACGAGATCTTCCAGCTCGTCGTGGCGAAGCTTCCGGCCGATGCCAACCAGATCGAGCCGATCCTGACCTCCCTCGGTTCGCTGGCACGATCCACCGTGCCGACCTCGCAGGTGGCGGCGTTCCTGGCTCGGTTCCGCTACGAGATCGCCACCGACGACGCACAGGCCCAGGATCTGCCCACGACAGTGATCGATTCCGGTGGCGGGACCTCCGACATCGTGGGTGTCGACTCTGCGGCAGCGGCGACGATGATCAAGACCCTGCTCCCGGAGGCCATCCTGGTCCCGGGACCCAACAGCAAGGTCCGGGTGCTGGTCCAGAACGGCATGCTGGTCCCCGGTCTGGGTCAGGCCGCCAGTTCACTGCTCGTCGACGCCGGGTACACATATGTACCGGGCTACAACGCAGGGCAGCTCAACACCGGACCCACGGTGATCATCGTCCCCGACACCAGTGCCCAGTCCCTGGAGTGGGGAGCCGGCATCGCCAAGGCGCTCGGCGTCCCCTCGGCCGACGTCCGGACCCCGAAACCGGGGGACGAGCAGAGCCTCGCCGACGTCGTGGTGGTGCTGGGCAGGGACTTCGTCCCGAAGTCCTCCGGCTGACCGGAACGGGCTCACGGGACTGGGCTGACCGATCCGGGCACGGGGCCGTTTTCCGGCGCCGTGAGAGACTGGCGGTTGATCCGTCCCCCTCCTAAGGAACCTGCGTGACCGCCTCTGCCCGTGCCCTCGAGCTCACCGCCGCTGCGGCGAGTGCTGCCTCGGAGAAGCTCGCCGTCGACATCGTGGCGCTCGACGTGTCCGAGACGCTCGTCATCACCGACGTCTTCTTGATCTGCTCGGCCGGCAACGACCGGCAGGTCAAGGCCATCGTCGACGGCATCGAGGCAGCGCTGGACCGACTCGACGTCGACCCGATCCGTCGCGAGGGCGAACGGGACGGGCGATGGGTGCTGCTGGACTACCTCGACATCGTGGTCCACGTTCAGCACGAGGAGGAACGCAGCTTCTACGGGCTGGAACGGCTCTGGAAGGACTGCCCGACGATCCCGCTGCCCGAGGCCGTGACCGCCGGACAACTTGCGCGTTTCGACGCGTGAACCAGGCAACACGCGTCGTCCTGTGGCGGCACGGCCGTACCGACTGGAACCTGCAGTCCCGGTTCCAAGGGACAAGCGACATCCCCCTCGACGAGGTCGGACTGGTCCAGGCCAGGCGCGCCGCACAGTCGTTGGCGCTGCTGTCCCCTGACGCCATCGTGTCGAGCCAGCTCAGCCGGGCGGTCGCGACGGCGGCGGCTCTTGCCGAGCTGGTGGAGCTGCCGGTGACCGTGGACGAGGACCTGCAGGAGACGTACGCCGGGACCTGGCAGGGGATGACCCGCTCGGAGATCATCGCCGCACACCCGGAGCTGTTCGCCCGCTGGAGCGCCGGCGAGGACGTGCGGCCCGGGGGTGGGGAGTCCCGCTCGGAGGTCGGTGACCGCGTCGCTGCGTCGGTGGAGCGGCACGCGGACGCCGTACCCGCCGGCGGCATCGTCGTCGTGGTCACCCACGGGGGCGCGACGAGGGCGGGGATCGGACGGCTGCTCGGGCTGCCGATCGAGCATGCGGCGGCACTCGGCGGCCTCGTGAACTGCGCCTGGTCGGTCCTGGAGCGCGTCGAGCCGTCCCGGGGGCGGCGCTGGCGGCTGGTCGAGCACAACGCCCGATCGCTGCCCGAAGAGGTCGTCGGCGACGAGGCCTGATCGCCTCGCCCGGCATCCGGTCCGGTTTTCCGTCGCACCCACCGGGTCGGTATGCTGACCCGGCTCGAACGTGTTCGGGGCTGTGGCGCAGCTGGTAGCGCACCTGCATGGCATGCAGGGGGTCAGGGGTTCGAATCCCCTCAGCTCCACCCATTACCGCAGGTCACAGGCCTGCATTCATTGCTTCAGGGATCACTGGAGATCATTTGACCCTCATCTGACCCCCAAATTCTGCGGCCCTGGGCGCCACGAGCCGATCCAGCGCGACAGCCGGGAGCCCTCCGCGGCAGGTCCGCACCATGCGACGTTGAACACTCTCAGTTGCCTTCAGCGACGAACGGTTACTGATCGCGAGCTCAATGAGGTTGAGGTTGACGACGCCGAACATGGGAGCAGTGGCGGCTGCGTCGCGGCTTAGCCGCCACATATCTGCGCCGCCCGACGGTGCCGCACTCTTCGCGGCTGGAGAGTTGTCGACCGCGGACTGCGCTCGCACCAGCCTGGTCTCGGCCGGCCTTCAAGTCCGGAACCGAGGCGGTGCGGGCATCCTGCACGGCGATCGCCGCTCTCGTCAGCGGCAGGGACATCGCCGTCAACTGGGGGGGCGCAGCCAATGAGGCCTGCAGGAACGTCGTGAACGAGTAGATCGTGACCACCCGAGGGAGTGGATGACCTGACGCACATGGCCGTAGCGCCTCGCGCGGCGGTTCGCCGACTTGGTCGCTGGCGTCATACTGAGCCCGGAAGTCGTCGCTGGGACATGGTTCGGGAGGTTGCGTGTCGTCGGGGCGGTCGGTCGTGGGTGAAGTGGGAGCCCGCCGGTCCGTTGCTGAGCAGATTCGGGCGAGCATGCCGGGGCTTCCGGCGACAGAGCGTCGTGTGGCGCGGGCGTTGCTGAGTCATTATCCGGCGGCTGGCTTGCAGCCGGCGGTGAAGT
Source organism: Candidatus Nanopelagicales bacterium (assembly GCA_039922855.1). Taxonomy (GTDB): domain Bacteria; phylum Actinomycetota; class Actinomycetes; order S36-B12; family CAIYMF01; genus JAFIHG01. Next base: position 9,638 of record JBDTDW010000270.1, read on the forward strand.
TGGCCGAGCGCGCGGGTGCGAGTGCACCGACTGTTACCCGGTACATCGCTCGGCTGGGTTTCG
>JBDTDW010000271.1:0-3144 GCA_039922855.1 Candidatus Nanopelagicales bacterium
CGGGGACCGACGGCGGGCTCGTCCGCCGTCCGGCTCATCGTCCAGGCTCAGCTCCTGCTCGCCCACGCCCAGCAGGTCCGGGGCTGCTAGGTCCTCGGTCCGGTAGGCCAAGGTGACGGTCGCGACGCTGACGTAGTCGATCTCGCTGAGGTGCACGGACGCGCCGATCGCAAGTCCGTCCAGGAGCCGGGATGCCGCCGGAGCGGGGACGGCCAGGACGACCGCATCGACATCCAGCCACGAGGGCTCCGCGGCAGAGCCCACCAGCAGGCGCCATCCCACGGCCGTGCGCTCCAGCCCTCGTACGACGGCGTCGGTACGCACGTCGACGCCTCGTTCCAACAGGGCGGTCAGCAGCGCCTGCGGCAGCCGACCCACCCCGCCGTCGACGCCGACGTGATCGGCGGCACCGTCGGAGTTGTGGTGGCGGGAGGAACTTCGGCCAGAGTGGCTGTCGTACACCGACTTTGCAGCGACGAGCAGTGACCGCTCATTCTGGATCGCTGCGAACAGCGCGGGCATCGTGGCGCGCAGGGACAGCGCCATGACGTTGCCCGCGTAGACCCCCGCAAGTGTTGGCCCCACCAGTCGCTCGACCGGCTGCGGGCCGATGCGGCGCCCGATGTGGTCCCCGACGCTGACGTCCTCACCGGTGTGGGACTGCGTCATCACGTGGTCCCAGGGGATGCGGGCCAGCGCCTGGGCGTCCAGGACCTGCGAGCGTGCCAGCACGTTCAGGTCGGTAGGCACCCCCATGACGGTCGCCCCGGGCATGATGCGCAGCCGCCCCTCCACCAGGACGGACAGCGCGGCCCCGGTCGGCGCCTGCAGCGCCGGACCGAGCCCGACCGCACGCGTCAGCTCCAGGGCCTCGGGCCGACGCGCGAGCAGGGTCTGCGCTCCCGTGTCGATCGTCAGACCGGCGAGCTCTCCCAGCGCCAGCTTGCCGCCGACCTGGGGAGAGGATTCCAGCACGGTCACCTGGCGCAGCCCGTGGTCGTGGACCAGGGACCAGGCCGCGGCCAGGCCGGAGATGCCGCCCCCCACCACGGCCACACGCGGTTCGAGCGAGACGTCGGCTCTCTCTCGTGGGGACCAGTCAGTCGAGCCAGGCACCCCAACAGCCTGGCACTTCATGTCCACCCCGTGGCGCACCGTCACGGACGGAACCTCGTTGCATCCCTCACGTCGGTCGTTGAGCATGTGCTCATGCTGGGATCCGACACCGCGATCCGAGCCGGCATCGTCGACTCGGCATCGGAGTTCCTGGCCCAGACCGAGCAGTTCTGGGCCCGGGAACCTCTGCCACACGCCACGCCGGGCGCCCCGCGCGCTGCGCAGCGATCGTCTCGGCGAGTTCTAGAGTCCGACTGTGACTGCCCGACGACGCGACGGCAACGCCGGGGACCGTGGGGTCCCGGCTGACTTCGCCGCGGCGCTCAGCAGCCTGCGCGCGGTCCGGCTGCGCCCTGAGATCACCGTGACGGAGACGCCCGCACCTGGCCGGCTGGCCCCGCACTCGGTGGCTCTGCTCGGGGAGGCGCTCGACGGCGACGACGAGATCGGTTCCGGTCGCTTCGTGCTCCTACATGACCCCGACGGCCAGGAGGCCTGGGGCGGGACGTTCCGGGTCGTGTCGTTCGTACGAGCATCCGTTGAGATGGAGATGGCCACCGACCCCGCGCTTGCCGCGGTCGCCTGGGCCTGGCTGCTCGAGGCGCTGAACGATCGTGCGGCCGAGTGGGATGCCCCCTCCGGCACGGTGACCACGACCGCCTCGGAGTCCTTCGGTGCTCTGTCGGACCGCCCCCCGGTCGGCGAGGTGGAGATCCGCGCTTCCTGGACCCCCACCGACGCCCGGCTCGGCGTGCACCTCGAGGCCTGGGCCGACGTGCTGGCCCGCGTAGGTGGTCTGCCACCGCTGCCGGCCGGTGTCCGCTCGCTGCCCACGCAGCGTCGCACCCGCCGCTGAGCACACCAACCCAGCACGAAACACCCGTTCGCCTGTCAAGGCATGTGCGCCCACCGCCGATACCCCGATCGAGGTCGAAAGCCGACCACAGACGTACGCGCTGAGATTGAGGCGTCCGACAAGGGACCGAGGTGGATCCGTGGCGGCGTTGGTGGAACGGTCCGTGACCGCGCCGGCCCTTCCGCTACCCCGGAGCCGGTTCAGCGCGCTGGTCGTCGCAGAGTCCGCGCACCGGCGATCGGTGTGCTGCGCCCGACTGCGCTCTCTCGGGGCGCGCGACATCATCGAGGCCGCCAGCGGCGCCGAGGCCCGCGTCCGTGGAAACTCCGACGGTCGCCGCGACCTCGTTGTCATCGAGGGCACCTTGTCCGACGGCCCGGCGCTGCCGCTGCTGTCCGACCTGCGCGATCTCGGCTGGAGCCGGGTCGTGCTGCTCACCGCCCGAGATGACCCGTACGCCGTCCGCGCAGCACTTTCGGCCAACGTCCGCGGCTACGTCGTGACGACGGATCCTGCCACGGACTCCGGACGAGTTCGCGTCATGCCCCGGCACCGACCACGAAACGGTTCACCGGACGAGCTGTCCAACCGCGAGATCGAGGTCATCCAGCTCGTCGCGGAGGGAAACTCCAACCGGGCCATCGGCGAAGAGCTCGGCCTGTCGTCCCTGACGGTCAAGAGCCACCTCGCCCGGATCGCGCGCAAGCTCGGCACCGGGGACCGGGCGGAGATGGTCGCCCTCTCGATGCGTGGCGGTCTGCTGCGCTGACGGTGGTTCACGGTCCCACGGCGCTGTCGAGACGCCCGGTGCCGATCTTGCCGGGCGTATCGTGAGGGTCGTGACCCTGCCGACCGACGCCGCTGCCGCGGTGCCGTCGACGACCGAGCCATCAGAGCCGGTGGAGCCGTCAGTCCCCACGCTACGCAGCCCGCGTGACGGGGTGCCCGCGCCGGTCTCGACTGCCGATGAGCTGGCGCAGGCGCGGGACCGTCTGGCGGCCGGGCACGGACCAGTTGCTGTCGACGCGGAACGGGCCAGCGGCTACCGGTACGGGCAGAGCGCGTACCTGGTCCAGCTGCGGCGAGAGGGCGCCGGCACTGTCCTTGTCGACCCGATAGGGCTGCGCGACCTCAGTGACGTGTCACACGCACTCTCGGGGGTCGAGTGGATC
>JBDTDW010000272.1:0-8934 GCA_039922855.1 Candidatus Nanopelagicales bacterium
AGTGGAACGCCGGCTCGGTCCTCACCGGTATGAACGCAGTATTGACGTACACCGCAACCGTGGCGCCGAGCTCGGCCGGCTCGGCGGCGTACACCAACACCGCGACGCTGACGGGAAGCACCCTGAACGACGGTGCCAACTGCACCCCGGCCCCGACGCTGGAGCGGTGTGTCACCGCGACGGCCAGCCGCACCGTGAGGGTGGCGCCGACGACGATCACGAAGACCACCAGCACACCGACGAGGGCGATCGGGCAGACCGCGAGCTTCGTGGTGACGGCGAGGATCCCCGCCAACATCAACTACTACGACGCTGCGGTGATCGACACCCTCCCGGCCGGCATCGACCCGGCAACCCTCACCACCGTCTCCGTGACGTGCGCGGCGGCGTGCAGCGTGCCGGGAACCCCGCTGGCGCAGGCCGCCGGCCCGGGTGGCGCGAGGATGGTGGGCTGGCTGCTCGGCGATATCGCGTCCGCACCTGTGGTGCGTACGGTGACGGTGACCTACACCGCTGTCGTCCGCGACCTGGCGTCCAGCACGCGGGGCACAACTCTGACGAACTCCGCTACGGTCCGCTGGAACCTGACCAACGGCGCGGACCCCAGCAGTGCCGGAGCGACCTGGGATCGCAGCTCGACCGTTGCCGCGGCGACCGTGACGGTGCTCGAGCCGCACGTGCTGCTCACCAAGGCGGTCGCCGACAGCACTCCTGAGCCGGGCCAGGTCTACGGCTACACCGTCACCGCGTCCAACACCGGCGCAGCCAACCTGAGCACGGCGTACGACGTGGTCGTGACGGACTCGGTGCCGGTGGGGGTCGTCGTCGATCCCGCCACCATCAGCGACGGTGGCTCGCTGACCGGCGCCGGCCCAGGCGGTGGGGGCACGGTCACGTGGACGCTGCCCAGCCTCGCCGTCGGGGCCACGTCGACGCTGAGGTACTCCGCGACTCTGGCGCCGTCCGCATCGCTCACGACGGCAACGCTGACCAACAGCGTCGACGCCGTCTACCGGTCCCTCCCCGGTGCCGGTCGCGCCTACGACGACGTGACTCCGGCCACGGCCGCTGTCACACCGGCCTTCCCCCGCATCACGGCGACGAAGGCGGCTCTCACGACCGGGCCCGCCTACATCGCGAGCCCGTTCGGGTGGGCACTGACCCTGACGAACACCGGTGCCGGCACGGCGTACGGCGTCGACGGCGTGGACACGCTGCCCCTGAACTGGCGCTACACCGCGGGCAGCGCCTCGGTGAGCGTCAACGGCGCCGCAGCGCAGGCGATCGAACCAGCACTGAGCCTGGATGGATCAGGCCGACAGGTGCTCACGTGGGCGAATCTGGGTGACCTGCCGCCCGGAACTGCGATTGTCATCACCATCACCACGGTGCCCCTGAACAGCCCACCGGTGTCGGTCGTGACAGCTCCGGGCATCGGCGAATCCGTGCCGCAGGTGAACACACTTGCGGCATCGGCTGCCGACGCCACCGGCGCCACCGGAAATGCGAGCGGCCCGTACCACGCGGGGCCGGCAACGGCGAGCACCCGCATCGACGCGGCCGACCTGACCATCATGAAGTCGGTCAGCACCCCGTTCGTCGCGGGTAGCGGGGGCGCATGGTCGCTCACCGTCTCCAACCTCGGCCCGGACACCGCCGTCGGCCCGTTCACCGTCACCGATGTCGTCCCGGCCGGTCTGGGATTCGTCGCGGCAGCAGGCACCGGATGGTCGTGCGCCTACAACCTCGGTAGTGGCACCCTCACGTGCAGCCGCACCATCGCCGGTGACACGCTGACATCCGGACAGTCGTTCCCGCCGATCACGCTTTCCGTGTCCGTCGCCGCGGCGGTTGCTGACGGTACGACTTACGTGAACACCGCCACCGTGCAGGGTCGTACCTACGATCTCGTGCCTGCCAACAACTCCTCGACGTCGACCGCGACTGTCGCCGCACTCGCGGACCTCGCGATCGTGAAGGCGCTGTCCGGTCCGCTCGTCGCCGGCCAGGACGCGACGTACACCCTCGACGTCACCAACCTCGGACCCTCTGTCGCCGCCGCCCCTGTGCGAGTGATGGACACGCTGCCCACGGGCTCGTCGTTCGTGTCGGGGACAGGAACTGGGTGGACGTGCAACGTCACAGGAGCGGTTGGTAGCCAGACAATCACGTGCGACCGCGCTGCCCTGGCCACTGGGGCTGCGCCCCAGATCACCGTCGTGATCGCCGTCCCGGCCTCCCAGACGGCAGCCGTGGTCAACACCGCCTTGGTGTCCTCCCCGACGACGGACCCGGTGCCCGGTAACAACTCCAGCACTGTGACCTCGACCCCGGGGGCCTCCGCCGACCTCGTGCTCACGAAGGCCCACGTCGGCCAGATCGTCGCCGGCCAGCCTGCGACCTACCGTTTCACCACGACTAACGACGGCCCTTCAGATGCCGCCGGTGTGCTGCAGATCGTCGACCGGCTCCCCGCGGGTGTGACGTTCTCCGCTGTCGCGGTGGCCGACGGCTGGACCTGCTCGGTGGCAATCGCTGACCAGCAGCTCATGACGTGTCTACGTGCCGCCGGACTGTCGGCAGGCGCGACGACAGTCCTCGACGTCACCGTGGCCGTCGCCAGCGACGTCACGGGGAATGTCCACAACTCAGCGACGGTGAGCAGCCCCACCCCAGATCCGTTGCCGGGCAACAACACCGCTACCGATGACTCGACTGCGACCCGGCTGGCAGACCTGGCTATCACCAAGACCGCAACAGGCCCGGCGACAGCGGGCCTGACTGCCGGGTTCACCATCACCGTCCGCAACCTCGGTCCCTCGTCCGCCCTCGCGCCGGTCACAGTCACCGACGTGCTGCCCGCCGGGCTGACCTACGCGGCGAGCTCGTCGGCGGCCGGGGACGGGTGGTCCTGCGCCTACACCGTCGTGAGCCGGGCGATCACCTGCACGACAGGAGCGCTGGCCGCGGGCGCCACCGCACCACCTATCACCGTGACCACTGACGTCGACAGCGACGCCGGCCCCGCAGTCATCACGAACACGGCGACAGTGTCCTCGCCGACGACGGATCCGGTGCCGGGCAACAACTCCTCATCGGCGGACCTGACAGTCGTGGATCATGCGAACGTCAGCATCGTCAAGTCCCTTGTCGGTACGAGTCCCGTCGTCGCGGGCACGTCGACGTCGTTCCACCTCGCGGTGGCCAACGACGGCCCCTCGGATGCGGACGCGATCGTCGTAAACGACACCCTGCCGGCCGGCCTTGCCCCGACGACCGCCATGGGCACCGGTTGGTCGTGCACTGTGCTGTCCCAGGTAGTGACCTGCACGCGTGCCACGCTCGCAGCGCGGGGTAGCGCCCCCGACATCACCGTGACCGCGGACGTATCAGCGTCCGTCCCGGAGGGTACGACCCTGACCAACACCGGGACGGTGTCGACCACCACGCCGGGCGACGACCCGGCGGACAACACCTCCACGGTCCAGGTGCCCGTGCATGCCGTGGCCGACCTCACCCTCGTCAAGTCGCACCTCGGTGCCGGGGTCAGCGCCGGCGGGTCGGTGACCTATGTCCTGCAGGCACACAATGACGGCCCCTCGAACGCAGTGGCGCCCATCAACGTCGTGGACACCCTGCCGCCGGGCTTCACGTATCTGAGCTCACAGTCCGGGTGGAGCTGCGTCCCGGCCGTTCCCGACCCGACCGGTCAGGTCGTGACATGCACCCTCGAGGCGACGACCGGTCTTGCCGCTGGTGCCGACGCGGCACTGCTGACGATGCTCGTGCACGTCGCGCCGCAGCAGGACCCGGGCAGCTATCGCAACGACGCCATCGTGTCCTCACCCACCGACGACCCCGTCACGGGCAACAACTCGGCGCACGACACCGTGACCGTCTCGACCGGTGCCGACCTGTCGATCGTCAAGACCCACACCGGCCCGGTAAGGGTGGGCGACCAGCTCCGCTTCACGCTCACCGTCACGAACTCAGGTCCCTCGCAGGCCCGTGACGTGGTTGTCGCCGACACGATGCCGAGCGGCCTGACGTACGTCTCGGCCTCGGGCACGGGCTGGACCTGCGCACTCGCGGTCGGCTCCCAGGTCAGGTGCACGATCCCGGCGCTCGACAGCGGTGCCGTCGCCCTGATCGACGTGGTTACCACGGTGCAGGCCGCGGCGTACCCGTCGACGAGCAACATCGCCACTGTCGCCTCAGGGACGCCGGATCCGGACCCGACCGACAACACCTCCACCGACACCGTGACGGTGCCGCCGCTCGTGGACCTGGCGATCACGAAGTCGCACACGGGGCCGGCCCGGGTGGGGCACCAGCTCACCTACACCGTGCACGTGAGCAACGCCGGACCCACCGACGACCCCGGGCCGGTCACCGTCACGGACACGCTGCCTGCCGGGTTGTCCTACGTCGCGGCCACGTCCCCGGGCTGGTCCTGCGCCGACGTCGGTCAGGTCGTCACCTGCACCATGGACACCGGCCTGACCGCGGGGGGCTCGGCCAACCTCAGGCTGGTCGTCGACGTCCTGGCCGCCGCGTACCCCTCGGTCGTCAACACCGCCGCCGTCACCTCTCCGGCGGAGGACACCGATCCGAGCAACAACGCTGCCGTCGATCCCACCGTCGTCACCCCGCAGGTCTCGCTGGCTCTGAGCAAGTCCCTCGCCGCAGTGGACGTGTCGACGGCCACCGCCAGCTGGCTGCTGACCGTCACGAACCTCGGGCCGAACGCCACCGTGTCTCCCGTCGTGGTCGTCGACACGCTGCCCGCGCAGCTGACCTACCGCAGCTACTCCGGGGTCGGCTGGACCTGTGCGGCGGTGGCACAGGTCGTCACGTGCGTCCACGTCGGCACCGTCGCGACCCACGACTCAGCTTCGGTGTCGCTTGTCACCGCGTACGACGCGGCCGTGGGCACGACAGTGCGGAACGCGGCCGAGATCGCGGCCGGATCCGTCGACGACCAGAACCCCGCTGACGATGCCGCCAGCGCGACCCTCGTGATCCCCGGCGGGACTGGACCCCTGCCGCACACCGGCGCCGACGTTGTCTCGTACGCCCTGCTGGGGATGGTGCTGCTGATGCTGGGTGCGGCGTTGCGACTGGCGGGTCGTCGACGGCCGGGCGAGATCGCCTGAGCGGGGGCTCGCGGACCAGGACGTAGGGTCGAAAGATGAGCAATGACGTCGTCGACTGGGATCTGGCGGTCTCCGTCGGACGCCGGCTGACCCCTGGTGGACCCGAGCTGAGCACGGATGATACGTACGCGGCCGTCAGCGACCTGCGTGCGCTCGCCCGCAGTGCCGTGGCACCGGTTCGTGAGCGGACCGGTCTGGTGGCCGAGAGCGACGACGCGTTGGCGGTCGTCGTGGATCGGGCAACGTGGCTGGCGAGCAACGTGGACGGGTTCCGGGTCGTGCTCGAGCCGATGCTGGAACGCTTGCGCGGCAAGAAGGACAGCAGCCCGGTCACCATGGCGGTCGGGTCGCGGGCCACGGCGGTCCAGCTCGGCACGGTCCTGGCGTACCTCTCAGGAAAGGTGCTGGGCCAGTTCGAGGCGTTCACCACGACCGGTGACAGGGGTCGGCTGCTGCTCGTCGCCCCGAACATCGTCGCGACCGAGCGGGCACTCGGGGTGAATCCGCACGACTTCCGGCTATGGGTGTGCCTGCACGAGGAGACCCACCGGGTGCAGTTCGGTGCCGTGCCCTGGCTGACCGAGCACCTGGTCTCGCAGATCCACAGCTACCTCGAGCTGACGCAGAACGACGGCGCGGAGCTGGCGCGCCGGGTCGTCGCTGCGCTGGTCGCGTCGGCGCGCGGAGGGTCAGGGACGTCCTTGATCGACGCGGCGCAGTCACCGGCACAGAAGGTGGCTTTCGACCGGATCACCGCCCTGATGAGCCTGCTCGAGGGCCATGCCGACTACGTGATGGACGCGGTCGGGCCGGAGATCGTCCCGTCCGTCGCGACGATCCGGGCACGCTTCGACGCACGCCGCGGGTCGCACGTCGGCCTTGACGGGCTGTTGCGCCGACTGCTCGGGCTGGACGCCAAGATGGCCCAGTACGCCGACGGCGCGGCATTCGTACGCTCGGTCGTGGACCGGGTGGGGATCGACGGCTTCAACACCGTGTGGCGCTCCCCGGCCGACCTGCCCTCGCGGGACGAGGTCGCCGCCCCCGATTCCTGGTGCGCCCGGGTGCTCGACGCGTGATCGGTAGGGGGCGGACGCGGTGACCGAGCAATGCGGGCCGCAGCCTGGCCGGGCGAGCCCGGAACAGCTCGCCGTACGCAACGCGGTGCGTACGGCCCTGGTGGACCTGGCCCCCGGCTCCCTGGTCCTGGTGGCGTGCAGCGGCGGACCGGACTCCAGTGCCCTGGCCGCCGCCGTGGCGTTCGCGGCACCGCGCTCGGGGCTGCGGGCCGGAGCGGTCGTGGTGGACCACGGGCTGCAGGCGGGTTCGGCGATGGTCGCGGCGGCCACAGCAGGGTGGCTTGCAGACGTGGGCATGGACCCGGTCGAGGTCGTCCGCGTCGAGGTCGACCGCGCGGGCGGGCCAGAGGATGGCGCCCGCCGGGCTCGGTACGCCGCCCTGGCCATCGCTGCCGAACGCACCGGTGCGACCGCCGTACTGCTCGGGCACACCCGCGACGACCAGGCCGAGACGGTCCTGCTGGGCCTGGCCAGGGGGTCCGGTGCCCGGAGCCTGTCCGGCATGAGGCAGGTCCGAGGGATCTACCGCCGGCCGCTGCTCGCGCTAGCGCGCTCGACTGTGCACGCTGCTATCGACCCGGGCGCCCCCGTCGTCCACGACGCACACAACGATGACCCCGCCTTCGCCAGGTCCCGGGTGCGAGCCACGGTGCTGCCGGTCTTGGAGGGGCAGCTCGGCCCCGGCGTCACAGCTGCGCTGGCACGTACCGCGGATCTGCTGCGCGCGGACGCCGACGCCCTCGACGACTGGTCAGCGCGGGTGCACGAGCAGCTGGGGACCGACCCCGCGGCCGGCCTCGTCGTCGAGGAGCTGGCGGCGCTGCCGGCGGCAGTACGGACCCGGGTGCTGCGGCGGGCCGCGATTGCCGCAGGCGTCCCACCGGGCCCGCTGAGCGCCGCGCACATCGCGGCCCTGGACTCGCTGGTGACGGCGTGGCGCGGGCAGCGGGGCCCCAGCCTGCCGGGCGGTGTGAGCGCCGAACGTCGCTGTGGCAGGCTCACGCTGCGAGCTGCCGCCGGCTGAGCCGGCCCACGTCCGTACGACTTCAGGGAGACCTTCGTGCATGCCAGCGACCTCGGCGACGACCTGCAGAAAGTCCTGATCGACGAGGAGACGATCGCCGCGAAGGTACGGGAGATGGCGGCTGCGATCTCCCGTGACTATGCCGACCGACCGCTGCTGCTCGTCGGCGTCCTCAAGGGCGCCGTCATGATCATGGCGGACCTCGCGCGCGAGCTCTCGATCCCGGTCGAGATGGACTGGATGGCCGTGTCCTCCTACGGCTCGGGGACCAAGAGCAGTGGGGTGGTACGGATACTCAAGGACCTCGATCGGGACATCACCGGCCAGCACGTCCTGGTCGTGGAGGACATCCTCGACTCGGGACTGACGCTGTCCTGGCTGCTGCGTAACCTGCGCTCGCGCGGTCCAGCCTCGGTGGAGGTCTGCACGTTCCTGCGCAAGCCGGACGCGGTCAAGGTGGAAGTCCCGACCCGCTACCTCGGCTTCGACATCCCGAACGAGTTCGTGGTCGGCTACGGCCTCGACTACGCCCAGAAGTACCGCAACCTGCGCGTCGTCGGAACCCTCGCCCCCCACGTCTATGGGGGATGAGCCGGGCTCTCAGGACGCGCGCGTCCTGACCCGAGGCGATCTCGGGTCAGGTTTCACCGGTGGCGAACAACGCCACTTCGGGCCCGGGACCACGCGTTGAGTCGGCGAGGGAGATCAACGTTCTGACGCCGCTGTGAAGACCCGTTGAAGATCACCAGGAATCGCTGCTGTCGTACCCGTCGGTGTACCGTCGGGGCATGGCGGCGTCGCACGGTGCGACGGCGCCTGGATCTGTCGTCTGAACTGGTGTCGTCGGAGTTCTTTGTCGCGGCCTGAGGTCGCAGGTCAGGAGGGTGGGGCGCGAGCCCCGCGTCATGGACATCAAGCGTCTGCTACGTGGCCCGGTCGTCTGGATTGCGGCTGCCGTCGTGCTCGTCATCGTGGCGAGCACGATGCTGGGCAATCTGGGCGGTCCCAAGACCGTGACCACTACTCAAGCCGTCGACGACATCACCAACAACCAGGTCAGCAAAGCGATGCTGATCATGCCGGACCAGACCATAGCGCTGACCTTGAAGGACGGGTCGCAGGTGCAGGCCTCGTTCATCGACGGGCAGGGACTGCAGCTGCAGAACCTGCTGCAGTCCAAGGTGGACCAGAAGTTGCTGCCCGCGGACAGCGCCGACGTCAAGAACAACCACGACAGCATCTGGGCGACACTGCTGATCTCGCTGCTGCCGGTTGTGCTGATCGTGCTGCTGCTGTTCTTCTTCATGAGCCAGATGCAGGGCGGCGGTTCGCGCATCATGAACTTCGGCAAGTCCAAGGCCAAGCCTCTCAACAAGGACATGCCCAAGACCACGTTCGGTGACGTGGCCGGGGCAGACGAGGCCGTCGAGGAGCTCGAGGAGATCAAGGAGTTCCTGCAGGAGCCGGCAAAGTTCCAGGCGGTCGGTGCCAAGATCCCCAAGGGTGTCCTGCTGTACGGGCCACCCGGAACCGGCAAGACGCTGCTCGCCCGCGCCGTGGCCGGCGAGGCAGGCGTCCCGTTCTTCTCGATCTCCGGCTCGGACTTCGTCGAGATGTTCGTCGGCGTCGGTGCCAGTCGGGTTCGTGACCTGTTCGAGCAGGCCAAGGCCAACGC
>JBDTDW010000273.1:0-2972 GCA_039922855.1 Candidatus Nanopelagicales bacterium
CCCACCGCTCCTCGCTTCGCTCGGAGGCTTCGACCCGCGCCCGGTCCGGCCCGCCGCAGCTGGGCGCTCGCTCGCTCTGGGATGAAGGTGCCCCGCGGTGCGTTAGGCGCACCGGATCTTCCCCAGGCTTGCCTGAATGCGGGTCAGGCCGGGCGCAGCCAGAGGGCGCCCAGCGGCGGCAACCGCAGGACCGCGGACAGCGGCGAGCCGTGCCAGGGGACGGGCTCGGTGACCACCGCACCGAGGTTGCCCACGCCGGAACCGCCGTACGCTTCAGAGTCCGTGTTGACCACCTCGGTCCACGTCCCAGCCAGCGGCAGCCCGACTCGGTAGCCCTCGTGCGGGGCGCCGGAGAAGTTCACTATGCAGGCCATCACCGAGCCGTCCTGCCCCCAGCGCAGCCAGGACAGGACATTGCCGGCGCTGTCGTTGGCATCGATCCACTCGAAACCGGTCGGGGAGCTGTCCTGCGACCACAGCGCGGGAGTGCTGCGATAGACGCGGTTGAGGTCGGCCAGGCACTGCTGGACCCCTCGGTGGTCTGCGTGGTCGAGCAGCCACCACTCCAGCTCGTGGTTCTCGCTCCACTCCGCGTACTGCCCTAGCTCACACCCCATGAACAGCAGCTTCTTTCCCGGGTGAGCCCACATGAACGCGAGGTACGCGCGCAGGTTGGCGAGCTGTTGCCACCGGTCGCCGGGCATCTTGCCAAGGAGCGAGCCCTTGCCGTGGACGACCTCGTCGTGGCTGATGGGCAGCACGAACTGCTCGGTCCACGCGTACATCAGGGCGAACGTGACCTTGTCGTGGTGGTACTGCCGGTGCACCGGCTCGAGGGCGGCGTAGTCCAACGAGTCGTGCATCCACCCCATGTTCCACTTCAGTCCGAAGCCAAGTCCTCCCAGGTGCGTGGCTCGCGTCACGCCGGGCCACGAGGTCGACTCCTCGGCGATCGTCACGATCCCGGGAGAGCGGCGGTACGCCGTCGCGTTGGTCTCCTGCAGGAACGAGACGGCCTCGAGGTTCTCCCGGCCGCCGAAGATGTTCGGGGTCCACTGCCCTGCCTCCCTGGAGTAGTCCAGGTAGAGCATCGAGGCGACGGCATCGACCCGCAGGCCGTCGACGTGGAACTGCTCGAGCCAGAACACGGCGTTGGCCACGAGGAAGTTACGCACCTCCGAGCGCCCGAAGTCGAAGACGTACGTCCCCCAGTCCGCGTGCTCCCCGCGACGGGGGTCGGCGTGCTCGTACAACGGCGTCCCGTCGAACCGCGCGAGGGCCCACTCGTCCTTCGGGAAGTGCGCCGGAACCCAGTCCAAGATCACGCCGATCCCGGCCTGATGCAGCCGGTCGATGAGGTGGCGGAACTCGTCGGGGCTGCCGAATCGTGCCGTCGGGGCGAAGTACGACGTCACCTGATAGCCCCACGACGGGACGTACGGGTGCTCCATCACCGGCATCAGCTCCACGTGCGTGAAGCCCATCTCGATGACGTACGCCGTCAGCTCGTCGGCCAGCTGCAGGTAGGTCAGGCCCGGGCGCCACGAGCCCAGGTGCAGCTCGTAGGTGCTCATGGGTCCGGCATGCGGGTCCGTGGACGCCCGATGCGTCATCCAGTCCTGGTCGGCCCACTCGTGGCTGGACGTAAAGACCACCGACGCGGTGGCCGGGGGGTGCTCGGTGCGCTGGGCGAGCGGATCGGCCTTGGCCCGCCAGACCTCGTCCTGGCCCAGGACGGAGTACTTGTACTTGGTCCCGTCGGCCAGCCCTGGGACGAACAGTTCCCATACCCCGCTGGCGCCGAGGCTGCGCATCGGGTACGCGCTGCCGTCCCAGTGGTTCGCGTCGCTGACCAGCCGGACGCCGTGGGCGTTCGGGGCCCACACCGCGAATGCCGTGCCGGCAACGTCGCCGTGCAGAGAGGGGTAGTGGTGCCGGTGCGCGCCGAGCACCGTCCACAGCGTCTCGTGCCGGCCCTCGCCGATCAGGTGCAGGTCGACGTCGCCGAGGGTGGGCAGGAAGCGGTACGGGTCATCGTCCTCGATCGGCCCGTCGTCGTACCTGATCACGAGGCGGTAGTCGGGCACCTGGGCGAGGGGGAGGACCCCGCAGAACACTCCGCGGTGCTCATGCGCGAGCTCGGTGCGGGACTCGCCTCCGGCGCCGTCGCGGGCCACGACCGTCACGGCGGTAGCCCAGGGGCGAAGCACGCGGACGGTGACCGCCCCGTCGTACCGGTGCGGGCCCAGCACCGAGTGCGGGTCATGGTGATGACCGTCGGCGATGCGGTCAAGCTCCTCGACCGGCACCGGCGCCACGGTGGGGGCGGTGCTCACGGTGTCCGGCCAGACTGGATGTGCAGCACGTGGGCGACCGCGACGTAGGGGTCCAGCCGCACGTAGTTGTGCTGGCCCCACAGCCAGTGCTCCCCTGTCACGAGGTCGTGCACGACCAGGGCGTCACCCTCGTCGACGCCGAGCGCGGCGAGGTCCAGATGGACCGTCGTCTCCCGGGTCCCGTGCGGGTCGAGGGTGCACACGATGAGGATGCAGTCGGTCCCTTCTCGCTTGGAGTACGCGATGACCTGGTCGCTGTCGGTCGCGTGGAAGTCCAGGTTTCGTAGTCGTTGCAAGCAGATGTGCTCTCGGCGCCAGCGGTTGAGCTGGGTGAGGTAGGGCGCGAGGCTGCGCCCCTCCGCCAGCGCGCCCTGCCAGTCCCGTGGCCGGTACTGGTACTTCTCGGAGTCGAGGTACTCCTCGCTGCCGGGCCGGACCGCGACGTGTTCATACAGCTCGAACCCGGAGTAGACCCCCCACGTGGGAGCCAGCGTCGCGGCGAGCGTGGCCCGGATCGCGAACGCGGCGGGGCCGCCGTACTGCAGGTAGGCGCTGAGGATGTCGGGGGTGTTGACGAACAGGTTGGGTCGCATGCTCGCGGACAGCGGACCGGCGAGCTCTCGCAGGTATTCCTCG
>JBDTDW010000274.1:0-8429 GCA_039922855.1 Candidatus Nanopelagicales bacterium
TGGCCGGCTGACTCGAGCCGGTGGGGGATGGCCGGCTGACTCGAGCCGGTGGGTGACAGAGCGGGCCCGGTGACGGGCCGAACGGGCCGAGGTTTGGGGAAGGATGCGCTCGTGAGCCCCGAACCCGCGCAGGTCGAACCGGCCGGCGCCGACCCGATCGGCGTCCTGGACACCGTCGGAAGTGCGGTCCGGCTCGATCACCGCGTGCTGCGCGACGAGCTGTGGATCGTCCTGTTCCTGTCGATCGCGGCGTCCGCGCTGCGCTCGGTGCTGTCCCTGGTGGACTCGCTGACCAAGAACGTCCCGCTGTCCGACCAGACCGCGGTGATCGTGGGGACGTACTCCGCGGACCGACCCTGGCTCGACCTGACCTACCAGCTGACCGGGATCGCGCTGGCGCTGGTGCCGGTGCTGCTGGTCGCGCACCTGCTGCACCGCAGCGGGGAAGGCATGCGCGGCATCGGGTTCGACGCCACGCAGCCCCGTCGTGACGTCGTACGCGGCATGGTCCTGGCCGCGGCGATCGGCAGCGGCGGGCTGGTGCTCTACATCGTCGCGTACCGACTGGGCCTGAGCGTGAAGATCGCCGCGGCGTCCACGATCACGATCTGGTGGACGGTGCCGGTCCTGCTGCTGCAGGCCGCGTACAACGCGGTGCTGGAGGAGGTCATCGTCCTGGGGTACATGATCCACCGGCTCGGCCAGCTCGGGGCCCGGCCGTGGGTGGCGATCGGCACCAGCGCGGCGCTGCGAGGCTCGTACCATCTCTACCAAGGGTTCGGCGGTTTCGTCGGCAACTTCGTGATGGGTCTGGTGTTCGGTGTCCTGTACCGGCGGTGGGGGCGTTGTACGCCCATGGTCGTCGCCCACTTCCTGCTGGACGCCGTGAGCTTCGTGGGCTACTTCTATCTGCACGGCAAGGTCGGGTGGCTGCCGTGAGCTGGCGGCGGCGGTCACAGCAGGCACCCCGGTGGCCGGACGTGGCGCGGAATGCCCCCGCGGGAGCGCCGGTTGAACCAGCCGTGGACCCGCGATCGGACGATCTCGTCGAGCTGTCCGAGGGTGCCCTGATCCCGGGGTCCCCGATCATGATGCACGCGCTGTCGGGGTTCCTGGACGCCGGTGCGGCTCGCCACATCGCTGTCGCGCACCTGCTCGAGACGCTGGAGCACGGCACCGTCGCGACGTTCGACGTGGACCTGCTCTTCGACTACCGGGCGCGCCGGCCCCGGATGGTGTTCGACACCAACCGATACGACTCCGTCACCATGCCCGAGCTGCTGCTCTCACGGTTCACCGACGCCGACGGCGTCTCGTTCCTGCTGCTGCACGGACCCGAGCCGGACTTCGGCTGGCAGCGCGTCACCCGCAGCGTGCTGGGGCTGGTCGACCGATTCGATGTACGCCTCACCGTCGGGCTGAACGCGATCCCGTGGGCTTCCCCGCACACCCGCCCCATCGGGGTGACCGCGCACGCCACGTCACCGGACCTGATCGTGGGGCACCGCAGCTGGATCGGGCAGGTCGAGGTGCCGGGCCACCTCGCCGGTGTGCTCGAGCTGGCGCTGGGCAAGGCCGGCAAGCCGGCCATGGGCTACGCCGTGCACGTGCCGCACTACCTGGTCAGCGCCGAGTACCCACGTGCGGCGCTCCGGCTGCTCGAGGAGGTCACGCGCAGCACGGGCCTGTCCATCCCGCTGGAAGGCTTGCGGCACAAGGCCGACGAGGCCGACGTCGCCCTGGACGCGCAGGTGTCGGAGAACGCCGAGAACGTCGAGGCGATCGCGCTGCTGGAGGCTCAGTACGACGCACTCGTGGGCCTGCCCCGCGGCGCCGCCGGCACGTCCCAGGACGGAACCTCCCACGAGGGCTCCCCGTTGCCCAGCGGGGACGAGATCGCCGAGCAGCTCGAACAGTTCCTACGGGACCTGGACGACGGCCCAGCAGAAGCGTCGAGCTGACGCCACCCCATGATCAGCGGGGGTCCGGCGCCAGGGGACCCGCACCGGGGGATCACGCCCGCGCCGGCGCCAGTGCCTGCTCCCGGGCGGCGACGGCTTGTGCGAGCTGCACGAACGCCTCCGCGGCAGCGATGGGCTCCCGCTCGCTGTGCCAGGCGATCCCGACGATGCGCGGACTAACACCGGAAAGGGCCAGGGTCCGGACGCCTTCTCGATACGGGTCCACCGACAGCCACGACACGACGGCCGCGCCAACGCCTTCGGCGGCCAGGCACAGGATCGTGCCGTTGTCGTTGGAGCGGAACACGATCTGCTTGGTCAGCTCGGGGCGTCCGAGCCGGTTCTCGATGGAGTGCACCTCGCGCATCTGGGCGTACGTGACCAGCGGGACGTTTGTCAGCTGGCGCAGCGCGACCGGGCCGCCCTGCCGGGCGAGCTCTGAGTCCGGCCGCACGACCACGACGTAGGGATCCTCCAGCAGCTCGACCGTGGTGAACGGGCCGGTCATCATCGGATACGCCACAAAGGTCAGGTCCAGCTCGCCGCGCTCGAGCAGGGCCAGCAGCTCCCCGTCGTCCTCGGCCTCGGTGAGCCGTACCGTCACCTGCGGGTAGGCGGCGGCGAACTCGCTCAGGACCCGCGGCAGGATCCGTACCCCCACGCTCTGGAAGCACCCGACCCGCAGGGTCCCGGCGGTGCCCGCGGCCAGCGCGGCCAGGTCCGCGGCGGCGCGCGCCAGCTGCGCGGAGATCGCGTGGGCGTACCGCAGCAGCACCAGCCCGGCCGGAGTCAGGGACACCGGGTTGGGCCCACCGGGCCGGTCCACGAGCCGTTGCCCCACAAGCCTTTCCAGCCGCGCGATCTGCTGGCTCACCGCGGACTGGGTGTATCCCAACGCCTCCGCGGCCCGGCTGAAGGATCCCTCGTCCGCGAGCGCCCGCAACGACGCAAGGTGGCGCAGCTCCACGCCGGCCCAACCATCGGTCATGGCGGTATATTACTACAACTAATGGACATTGCAGACAACGTGATTTGTGCTAATGCCGGGTTCACGGCAAACTGGGACCCAGAGAGGCCCGGCCCCATCCCCCCGTCCCCGGCCCGGCTCCTGATCCTCGGAAGGAATGCCATGACCCAGTCCACAGCCACCGCACCCCACGCCTACGCCGACGTCGTCGACCTTGACCGGTACCCCATCGACGACCTGGACAGCACCACCGGCCGGGCGTTCCTGCAGCAGTGCCGCGACGACCTCGCCGCCCACGGTGTCTGCACCCTGCCCGGGTTCATCACCTCTGCGGCCGTGACCGAGATGGTGGAGGTCGGCGAGGCGCTGGCCGACAAGGCGTGGGCCTCGGACCAGACGCACACGATCTACTTCGAGAAGCCTGACGAGACCGTCGACCCGGCCGACCCGCGTGCCCACCAGGTGCGCTCGGCCAAGCACGGCATCGCGTACGACTTCATCCCGGCCGGCGCCCCGCTGCGCCGGCTGTACGAGTCCGAGGAGCTGACCCGCTTCATCGCCGCGGTTCTGGGCAAGCCGGTGCTGTTCCGCAGCGCCGATCCGCTGGACGCACTGCAGATCACCTCGTTCAGCGCCGGTGAGGAACTCGGCTGGCACTTCGACCGCAGCGAGTTCTCGGTCACGGTCATGTACCGGCAGGCCGAGTCCGGCGGGGACTTCGACTACTACCCGGGCCTGCGCTCAGAGACCGACCCGAACTACGCCGGTATCCAGAAGGTGCTGCAGGGCGACGAGAGCCAGGCCGTCCGCCTGCCCAGCACCCCCGGCGCACTGGCGATCTTCCACGGCCACAACGCGATGCACCGGGTCAGCCCGGTCCAGGGCGGCACCCCACGCCTGAACTCGGTGCTGACCTACGGCGAGCGCCCGGACATGAAGCTCAACGACCTCACGTCGCAGCTCTTCTACGGCCGCACGTCGTCCTGACTGTCCAGCGACCCTGACTGCCGGGAAACACAGACCTGTCGGGCAACACCGAGCTGTCGGGCAACACGGACCTGTCGGGCAACACCGAGCAGGGCCCACAGTCCGCGCCGGCGGGGCGCTCACACGGGGGATGAGCGCGCCGCCGGCGTTTTCCTGTCCGAGCGGCCCGGTCGTTGATCCCGGGCCGCTCGCGCGGGTCAGCCCCAGAAGGCGTCCAGGGATGCCTGGTCGGAGTAGTGGCCGCGGATCTCGCTGATGACCCCGTCGGTGATCGTCAGGAGCTGGCAACCCGTGATGTCGAGCGTTCGGCCCTCGTGCGCTCCGGTCGCATGCTGGACGGCGACGACGTAGTGCTCGCCCACCGCGACGTCGACCAGATCAGCCCGGAACGAGCCACCGGACAGCGGTCCGAGCTTGGCCAGGAAGTCGTCGCGGATCGCCGCCCAGCCGACGTGGTCGCCGGCGATGACGCTCGTGCCGGGCAGGTGCCACAGCGCATCTGGCGCAAAGCAGCTTTCCGCCACTGACATGTCCCGGGCCGCCACCGCGTCGTAGAACCGTCGCACCACGTCAAGGTCTGACTCCACGACAACCTCCTAAGTCCGAGCCAACCGTCGAGCGGCACCCGGGAGCGTACGCCCCGGAGTTGATCAGGGGTCCATGCACGATTATTCAATCACATGCATTATGAATGGAAATTGAGCTAGTATGCATGTATGAGTTCTCTGCTGCAGATCAGGAACGTGCCGGACGAGGCGCGCCGGGCACTGAAGGTGCGTGCCGCCGCCCGCGGCGAGTCGCTGAACACCTACCTGCTGGATGTGCTCACCCGTGAGGTGGCGCGTCCCACGGTGAGCGAGGTTCTCGAACGGGCGCAGGGACGGGCCGAGCGCGCCCGGACCTCGGCGCTCGAGGTGCTGGACGCGGCGCGGGCCGAACGGGCGCTCTCGCCGCGGGCCGCCGAGTGATCGTGGTGGACTGCGCCGCGCTGGTCGATGCGTTGAGCCTGGCGCCGGGCACCGAGGAACTGCGGTTGTTCCTGGCCACAGAGGAGCTGCACGCGCCGAGTCTGCTCGACTACGAGATCGTCTCGGCGTTGCGGGGGCTCACTCGGTCCGGGCAGCTCAGCGCGGACCGGGCACTGGACCTGCTCACAGACTTCGACGACCTGCCGGTCCAGCGTTGGCCGCCGGCGGACGCCTTGCGCCGGCGCGCGTATCAGCTGCGCGACAACATCTCTGCCTACGATGGCGCCTACGTCGCGTTGGCCGAAGCACTGCAGTGCCCGCTGCTGACCCGCGACGCCCGACTGACCCGCGCCGCTGGCCACAGCGCAAAGATCATCGTCCGCTAGCACCCGACCTGGCGCGGGACACTAGGTGACGATCGTGTTGCCGATCCGGTGCATCTCGTGGTCGAAAAGGGCCCGCGGGTCTGCGATGCCGTCGCCGTACTGTCCGAACACCTCCAGACTGACAGCGCCGAACAGCGTCGTCCAGGCCATCAGGCCGCGGACCAGGACGTCGTCCGGGACGGCAACGGTCACGTCCTCGCCCGTACGCAGTGGCGCCAGTGCAGCACGAACGGCGCGCGGAACCCGCTCCGGTTCCGGGGCCATTCCGGCCGCCACGATGTCCGCGCTCAGTCCCAGCAGCAGCCGTACGACTCGCGTGCCGGAAACAACCGTGTCCGAAGGGGCGGAGTAGCCGGGCACCGGGGACCCGTACAACAGTGCATACTCGTGCGGGTTGGCCAGCGCCCAGTCACGTACGCCATGGCACACGGCGAGCCAACGCGCCACGAAGTCGTTGCGGCGCACCGCCGCCTCGGAGCGCTCGACAGCATCGCCGAGGCGGTCGTACGAGTCGATGATGAGCGTCGTGAGCAGGTCGTCCCGGCTCGGGAAGTAGCGATAGATGGCGCTGGAGACCATGCCCAGGTCCCGTGCCACTGCGCGCAGCGACAGTCCCGCGGCGCCGTCCACGGCCAGGTGACGCCGGGCGGTGTCGAGGATCTCGCGGGTGATCTCGGCCCTGGCCCGCTGGCGCGCCGTCCGCGGTGCGCTCTGCACCGAGCCGCTCTCCACTTGGTCCGCCACCCCTTGATCATGCCGCGAACATGGAGCGATGACAACAAGTCAGAGCAGTGCTCTTGACAAGTTGGGCGAACGGTGACCACACTTCAGAGAGCAGTGCTCTCGAATCGAATGAACGGTCCCGGCAAACCACCCGGGCGACCCCCACCACACGTCACCCTCCGGAGGAGCTCATGTCCCAGCGAACCCACGTCGTGCTCGGAGCCGGCCCCGTCGGTTCCCGGCTCGCGCTCACGCTCGCGGCGGCCGGGGACACGGTCCGCATCGTCACGCGCCGCGGCGGTGGACCGGTGCACGACCAGATCGAGCGGGTGGCCGGCGACGCCTCCGACCCAGACCTGTTCTCCCGAGTCGCCCAGGGCGCCGACGTCATCTACAACTGCGCCAGCCCGCGGTACCACCAGTGGGCCACCGACTGGCCGCCCATCGCGGCATCGCTGCTGACCGCGGCACAGTCCTCGGGAGCAGTCCTGGTCAGCTGCTCCAACCTCTACGTCTACGGCCCGGTCGAGCACCCCATGCGCGAGGACGACCCGCTGCGCGGCAACGCGAAGGGCCAGATCCGGGCCCAGATGTGGCGCGACGCACTCGCGCTGCACGAGCAGGGCAAGATCCGTACCACCGAGGCGCGCGGCTCGGACTACCTCGGCGCCGGACCCAACAGCCTGTTCGGTGACAGGGTCATGCCGCGGCTGCTGGCCGGCAAGCGGCTCATGCTGGTGGGCAGTCTCGACACCCAGCACACCTTCACTTACATCGACGACATGGTGAGCACCCTGGCGGCCATCGGGGCCGACGAACGGGCATGGGGCCGGCCCTGGCACGTGCCGTCGGCGATCACCTGTTCCCAGCGCGAAGTCGTCGCCGCACTGGCAGCGCAGGCGCATGTCCCGGTCCCGGCCGTGAGCCAGATCCCGTGGCCGGTCCTGCGGACGGCCGGGCTGGTCGTCAAGCTCATGGGCGAGCTCGAGCACATCCGCTACCAGTGGGACCGGGACTTCGTCATGGACTCCAGCGCCGCCACGCGCGAGCTGGGCATCCAGGCCACCGAGCCGGCAGAGGTGTGGCGCGCTGTCGTCGCGCAGTACCAGGTGCCGGCCGGAGTGTGAGAATCTCCCTGCGGCGGTCCAGCTGACCGGCGCGAGAGGAGCCGTCCCATGACCGGGTACGCCGCGACCTACCGACGCAGCCTTGAGGACCCGGAGGGCTTCTGGCTCGAGGCGGCGCGCGCCATCGACTGGACCCGCGAGCCGACCCGCGCGCTGGACGACAGCCAGGCTCCCATCTACCGGTGGTTCCCCGACGGGGAGCTCAACACGTCGTACAACGCGCTGGACCGCCACATCGAGCAGGGACGCGCAGACCAGGTCGCCGTGCTCTGGGACTCTCCGGTCACCGGCAGCCAACGACGCATCACGTACGCCGAGCTGCGCGACCAGGTGGCACTCTTCGCCGGCGGCCTGCGCTCGCTCGGGGTCGGTCACGGCGACCGGGTGTTGATCTACATGCCGATGGTCCCCGAGGCCATCGTCGCGATGCTGGCGTGCTCCCGGATCGGCGCCGTGCACTCCGTCGTGTTCGGCGGTTTCGCCGCCAAGGAGCTCGCTGCCCGCATCGAGGACGCGGCCCCGAAGGTCGTCGTCGCGGCATCGTGCGGCATCGAGCCGTCGCGGATCGTGGAGTACCTACCGATGGTCGAGGAGGCGATGCGCCTGAGCACGCACCGCCCGACGCACACCGTCATGTTCCAGCGCGAGCAGCACCGCGTCGAGCTCGGGGACGGCTACGTCGACTGGGATGTGCTGGTATCACAGGCGGAGCCGGCCGCCCCGGTGCCGGTGTTGGCCACCGACCCGCTCTATATCCTTTACACCTCCGGCACGACCGGACACCCGAAGGGCGTGGTACGCGACACCGGGGGCCATGCCGTCGCGCTCGCCTGGTCGATGGCGGCGATCTATGACATCGGTCCGGGCGATGTGTGGTGGACGGCGTCGGACGTCGGGTGGGTCGTGGGCCACAGCTACATCGTCTACGCGCCATTGCTTGTCGGCGCCACGACGGTGATGTTCGAGGGCAAACCGGTCGGTACCCCGGACGCCGGCGCCTTCTGGCGGGTCGTCTCCGAGCACCGCGTGAAGGCACTGTTCACCGCGCCCACCGCGCTGCGGGCCATCAAGCGCGTCGACCCGGACGCCGCCGAGCTGACCAAGTACGACACCTCCTGCCTGCAGACCCTGTTCCTGGCCGGAGAGCGCCTGGACCCCGAGACGTACGAATGGGCTGGCGCCAAGCTCGGCATCCCCGTCGTCGACCACTGGTGGCAGACCGAGACCGGCTGGCCCATCGTGGCCAACCTGCGGGGTCTGGACCTGATGGCGACGAAGGCGGGTTCGGCCGGCGTCCCGGTTCCCGGTTG
>JBDTDW010000275.1:0-3275 GCA_039922855.1 Candidatus Nanopelagicales bacterium
CGGCGCATGGTGACGCTAGGTGTGCTGCTGGGTCTGGTGGCCCTCGTCCTGGTCGCCGCTGTTGTGCAACAGGTGCAGCAGCACTGAGTCCGAGGTCGTCCTGGGAAGGCGGCGGCTAGGACAGTGCCCGCTGCGACCGTGCCCGCTACGACCGTGCCGGCTACGACAGTGCCGACACCACGTGGTCGATGCAGGCGGTGAGCCGGCGCACGTCGTCGGGCTCCACGGACGGGAACATCGCGATCCGCAGCTGGTTGCGGCCCAGCTTGCGGTACGGCTCGGTGTCCACGATCCCGTTGGCGCGCAACGTTTCCGCAACAACGGCAGCGTCGACCGAGTCGTCCAGGTCGATCGTGCCGATGACCCGGGAGCGCAGCTCCGGGTCGGTGACGAAGGGCTCGGCGTACGCCGATGCGTGCGCCCAGTCATACAACGCGGTGGACGACTCGGTGGTACGGGCCACGCACCACGGCAGCCCGCCCTCGGCGTTGAACCAGTCGATCTGCTCGGCCAGCAGCCACAGCGTGGCCAGCGCCGGGGTGTTGTAGGTCTGGTCGAGCCGGCTGTTGTCGATGGCGGTCTGCAGGTCGAGGAACGCGGGGATGTAGCGCCCGGAGGCCGGCACTGCCGCCGTGCGCTCCAGTGCCGCCGGTGACATGAGCGCGACCCAGAGGCCGCCGTCGGACCCGAAACACTTCTGCGGCGCGAAGTAGTAGACGTCGCACTGATTGATGTCCACAGGCAGCCCCCCGGCGCCGGACGTCGCGTCGAACAGCATGAGCGCGTCCTCGTCGCCGGCCACCCGGGACGGGGTGATGGCCACGCCGGTCGACGTCTCGTTGTGGGGTGTGGCGTACACGTCGATGCCTGGCTCGGCGACGAACGCCGGCGCGCTCCCGGGGTCGGCGCGCCGGACCGTGGGGTCTGCCAGGAACGGCGCCGCTGCGACCGAGCCGGCGAACTTGGCACCGAACTCGCCGAATGTCAGCAGCTGGGCGCGATCCCTCACGAGGCTGAACGTCGCGACCTCCCAGAACGCCGTGGAACCGCCGTTGCCGAGCACGACCTCGTATCCGGCCGGGAGCGAGAACAGCTCGCGCAGACCGGCGCGGACCCGGTTCACCTCGCGCTTGACCGGTGCCTGCCGGTGTGATGTGCCGAGGTACTTGCCCGCGACGGCCGCCAGCGACGCCACCTGCTCGGCGCGGATCTTGCTCGGACCGGCGCCGAAACGGCCGTCAGCGGGCAGCAGCTCCGTGGGGATGGTGATGTCAACAGTCACAGTCGCAGAGCCTAGGTGGGCCACCGGTCAGGTCAGGTGGGGGACTGGCGGGTAGATGAACGGGGTCGTCGTGGCGAGCTCGACGAACCCGAGCGAGATCAGGATCGGTCGGCTGTCCGCGGAGGCGTCCACCTGCAGGTACCGAAAACCCCGCTGCGCCGCCAACGCCGCCCGGTGCGCCACCAAGGCACGGAACACCCCTCGTCGGCGCCAGGGCACGACAGTGCCGCCACCCCAGAGACCGGCGAACTCGGTGCCGGCCGGCAGCTCCACCCGGCCTGCGGCGATCGGAGTCCGGCCGGCCAGGGCGAGGACCGCGGCCACTGTGGTGGGCTGCTGTGACAGGCCGTCCGTCAGGGCCTTTCCGATGTGGCTGTTGTCGCCGCCGAAGACCTCGTCGTGGACGCGTACGACGGCCTCGATGCCCGCCGCGTCCACCACGTCGAGAAGGCGTACGCCGTCCGGCGGGGAGGTCGCCAGGTCCAGGTGTGCAACCGCGGCGATGAGCAGGGTCTCGTCGGGCTCGCGCGTGAACCCGGTGCGCTGCAGGCGGTCGGGCAGGTCCGCCGGCTGATCGTAGGAGTAGTACTTCCACTCCCAGGGCTGCGCGCTCTGGGCGAAGCGGGTGACCTGCGCCGCGATGACGGCGTCGGCGTTGCCGCTGTCCAGATGCGACCACATGATCCCGTTCCACCCGCCGCCGTCGGCTTGCTGGCTCCACGTCGCGGTGTCGTCGTGACCGATGCCTACCCCGGCCAACGGGCGTCGGCGCACCTGTTCGTCGAATGCTGCGAGCACCGCCTGCCGGTCCATCCGACCAGTGTCCATGCGGGCAGCCGACCAGAGGCCGGTGCTGCCGGCAACCCGGTTTCGGCGGCCCGGTTCTCGCGCGTCAGGATCCGGGGGTGTATCCGGTCGGGGCGACCATCTCGGCGTCCCAGCCCGGGACTTCCTCGGGCCGGCGCGGTCCGGCGCCCACGTAGCGAGCAGAGGGGCGTACGAGTCGCCCGGTGCGCTTCTGCTCCAGGATGTGCGCACTCCAGCCAGCGAGGCGGGCGGAGGTGAACATGGAGGTGAACATGTTCGCGGGGATCTGGGCGAAGTCCAGGACGATCGCAGCCCAGAACTCCACGTTGGTCTCGAGCACCCGGTTCGGGGAGCGCTCGTGCAGGGCGGCCAGGGCCGCCTTCTCGAGGGCGTCGGCCACCTCATAGCGCGGGGCGCCGAGCTCGCGGGCGGTACGGCGCAGCACCCGGGCACGTGGGTCCTCGGCGCGGTAGACGCGGTGTCCGAAGCCCATCAGGCGCTCCCCACGATCGAGCACGGAGGCGACGTACGTGTCGGCGTTTCCGGTGCGCTCGATCTCCTCGATCATCCCGAGGACCCGGGACGGAGCGCCGCCGTGCAGCGGCCCGGACAGCGCACCGACGGCGCCGGAGAGCGCGGCAGCCACGTCGGCGCCGGTGGAGGCGATGACTCGCGCGGTGAACGTCGAAGCGTTCATGCCGTGCTCGGCAGCGGAGACGAAGTAGGCATCGACCGCCTGGACGTGCCGGGGATCGGGCTCGCCGCGCCAGCGGATCATCATCCTCTCCACGATGGTGTGCGCCTTGTCGATCTCGCTCTGCGGCACCATCGGGACGCCGAGCCCGCGCGCACTCTGGGCGACGAACGACATCGCCATGACCGACGCACGAGCGAGATCGTCCCGTGCCTGGTCGTCATCGATGTCGAGCAGGGGGTGCAGGCCCCACACCGGTGCCAGCATCGCCAGGGCCGACTGCACGTCGACGCGCACGTCCCCGGAGTGCACCGGGAGCGGGAACGGCTCGGCCGGCGGCAGTCCGGGGTTGAACTCGTCGTCGACGAGCAACCCCCAGACGTTGCCGAACGACACGTGCCCGACGAGGTCGGTGATGTCCACACCCCGGTACCTCAGAGAGCCGCCGTCCTTGTCCGGTTCGGCGATCGAGGTCTCGAACGCGATGACCCC
>JBDTDW010000276.1:0-4197 GCA_039922855.1 Candidatus Nanopelagicales bacterium
CAGGTCCACGAGGTCGCCGCCGTCAGCGTTGGCCAGATAGTGCGCGCTGATCGTCAGGGCCGGCGCGCCCTCCAGCGCGGCCGAGACGTGTTCGGCGGCCAGGGCCGCCAGATAGCCGCCGTTGAGGTGTCCTACGACGGTCCAACGTCCGTCGAGCTCGACCGCAAGCATGCCAGCGCGCCGGACTACAGCGGGGTAACGTACGCGCCGGTCAGCCCGCCGTCGACGAGGAAGTTCGACGCCGTGACGAACGAGGCATCATCACTGGCCAGGAACGCCACGGCGGCTGCCATCTCGGTGGCCTCGGCGAACCGACCCATCGGGATGTGGACCAACCGTCGCGCGGCGCGCTCGGGGTCCTTCGCGAAAAGCTCGCGCAGCAGCGGGGTGTTCACCGGGCCGGGCGAGAGGGCATTGACCCGGATACCCTCCCGCGCGAACTGAACCCCGAGCTCTCGGGTCATCGCCAGGACGCCACCCTTGGACGCGGTGTACGAGATCTGCGAGGTCGC
Organism: Candidatus Nanopelagicales bacterium; assembly: GCA_039922855.1. Lineage (GTDB taxonomy): Bacteria > Actinomycetota > Actinomycetes > S36-B12 > CAIYMF01 > JAFIHG01. Next base: position 513 of record JBDTDW010000276.1, read on the forward strand.
CGCCCCCAGCGTCGCGACGAAGGACGCGGTGTTGATGATCGAGCCCTTGCCCTGGCGCTGCATGTAGGGGATGACCTCCTTGCAGCACAGGTAGATCGAGGTGAGGTTGACCCGCTGCACCCGGTCCCACGCCTCGAGGCCGGTGGTCAGAATTGAGTCATCATCGGGCGGGGAGATGCCCGCGTTGTTGAACGCAACGTCGATCGATCCGTATGCCTCGTACGCCGTCGCGAACATGCGTGCCACGTCTTCGGGGTTCGTCACATCCGCGACGACCGCGAGCCCGCCGACCTCCCCTGCCGCAGCCGCAGCCGCATCCGGGTTCGTGTCCACGACCACGACCCGTGCCCCCTCCGACGCGAGACGGACGGCGGTCGCCCGCCCGATGCCGCCGCCACCACCGGTGATGACCGCGACCCGCTCGGTGAACCGATCCATGTGTCTCTCCTGACGTTGTGGTGACGTTGTCGGCTCATGACCGCAGGGGCTCTGTGCCACTGCTAGGGCTCAGCTCCTCTGCCGAGACTTTGTGCCGCCGCTAAGGTTCCGTGCTGATGAAGACGTTCTTGACCTCGGTGAACGCGTCTAGCGCGTCGGGGCCGAGCTCGCGACCCAGCCCGCTCTTCTTGAAGCCTCCGAACGGCGTGGAGTACCGCACCGACGAGTGCGAGTTCACCGACAGGTTGCCTGCCTCGATCCCGCGCGACACCCGCAGCGCGCGGCCGACGTCGCTGGTCCAGATCGAGCCGGACAGCCCGTACTCGCTGTCGTTGGCGATCCTGATCGCGTCGGCCTCGTCGTCGAACGCCATGACGGACACGACTGGGCCGAAGATCTCCTCGATCATGGTGCGGTCGTCGTACGAGGACGGCACCAGCACCGTGGGTGGAAACCAGAAGCCGGGTCCGTCCGGCGCCGTGCCGCGGAACGCGACCGGCGCGTCGTCGGGGACGAAGGAGGCGACAGCTGCGCGCTGCTTGGCCGAGATGAGCGGGCCCATCTCGGCACTGGCCAACGCCGGGTCCTCGACCCGCACCCCCTTGACGGCAGGCTCCAACAGCTCCATAAATCGGTCGAATACACTGCGCTGCACCAGGATCCGGGAACGGGCACAGCAGTCCTGGCCGGCGTTGTCGAAGACGGCGTACGGCGCGGTCGCGGCCGCCCGCTCCAGGTCGGCGTCGGCGAACACGACGTTGGCGCTCTTGCCACCGAGCTCCAGCGTCACCGCCTTGACCTGCCGGGCACACCCGGCGGCGACCCCGATCCCGACCTCGGTCGAACCGGTGAACACCACCTTGCGGACGGCGGGGTGTGTCACGAACCGCTCGCCGACGATCGAGCCCTTGCCGGGGACGACGGTGAGCACGTGCTCGGGCAGGCCCGCCTCCAGCGCGAGCTCGCCGATCCGGATCGCCGTCAGCGGGGTCATCTCGGCGGGCTTGAGCACAACGGTGTTGCCGGCCGCCAGCGCGGGGGCGAATCCCCAGCCCGCGATCGGCATCGGGAAGTTCCAGGGCACGATGACCCCGACGACCCCGAGCGGTTCATGGAACGTGATGTCGATGCCGCCGGCGACCGGGATCTGCTTGCCGAACAGCCGCTCCGGCGCCGCTGAGTAGTACGCCAGCACGTCACGTACGTTGCCGGCCTCCCAGCGAGCATTGCCCCGGGTGTGCCCGGCGCCGCGTACCTCGAGGTCTGCCAGTTCCTCGAGGTGGGCGTCGACGACCTCGGCGAAGCGACGCAGCAGCCGACCGCGGTCCACCGGTGCGACGTGCCGCCAGGTCTCGTACGCCGTGGCCGCCGCCGCAATGGCGGCATCAGTCTGCGCGACGCTGGCCAGCGCCACTGTGCGGACCACCTGCTCGGTCGCCGGGTTGATCACGTCGTACGTCGTCGCAGTCACGGCAGCAGTCTCCTCCCGGGCCGCCGCGTCCACCTGTGCGGAGCGCAGCGGCTCAAGATCGTCGGTTCGGGTCGAATAGTCCAGCTGAGCTGCCTTGATCTTCCCAAAGGGAAGATCAAGGCAGCTCCGGGAGGTGGGGGGCACCCTGTGGGTCAGAGGCGCTCGAAGCCGCGGAAGCGTTCCCAGTCGGTCACGGCGCTGCCGTACGCGGCCAGCTCGACCTCGCCCATGTGCGTGTAGTGGTCGTGCGCGGCGTCCCCGAAGGTCCGCCGGGTCCAGGCCGAGTCACGCCACAACGCCACCGCATCCGTCAGGTTCTCCGGGACCCGGTCGGCGTCGGTCTGGTACGCGTTCCCGGCGAACTCGGGCTCGAGCTCGAGCCCCTCCTGGATCCCGTCCAGCCCTGCGGCCACCATCGCTGCCACCGCGAGGTAGGGGTTGGCGTCCCCGCCCGGCACCCGGTTCTCCAGACGCAACGAGGGACCGTGCCCGACCAGGCGCAGCGCGCACGTGCGGTTGTCCCGGCCCCACTTGACCGCCGTGGGCGCGAACGAACCGGCGGCGAACCGCTTGTACGAGTTGATGTTCGGTGCGAAGAACAGTGAGAGTTCGCGCAGGTGGGCCTGCTGGCCGGCGATGAACGCTCGTCCCACATCCGAGAGTCCCTGCTCCTTGTCCGCATCCGATGCCATGACCAGGGAGCCATCGGTGCCACGGAAGCTGAGGTGGATGTGGCAGGAGTTGCCCTCCCGCTCGTCGTACTTCGCCATGAACGTCAGGCTGTAGTCCTCCTGAGCCGCGATCTCCTTGGCACCGGTCTTGTAGACGACATGGTCGTCGCACGTCGCGAGCGCTTCGCGGTACTTGAAGGCGATCTCGTGCTGGCCCAAGTTGCACTCGCCCTTGGCGGACTCCACGATCATTCCGGCACCGTCCATCGCAAGGCGGATCCGGCGCAGCAGCGGCTCGATCCGGGCCGTGCCCAGCATCGAGTAGTCGACGTTGTACAGGTTCGCCGGGGACATGTTGCGGTAGCCGGAGAGCCACGCCTCCTCGTACGTGTCGTGGAAGACCATGAACTCCAGCTCAGTTCCGCAGTGAGCGGTCATCCCGGCGTCGGCGAGGCGAGCGAGCTGCTTCTTGAGGATCTGGCGGGGAGACGCCGCAACGTCAGTGCCGTCCAGCCACTGCGCGTCGCACTGGACCATGGCAGTCCCCTCCTGCCAGGGGACGCGTCGCAGCGTCGCGAAGTCCGGGTGCATGAGCAGGTCCCCGTAGCCCGTGCTCCACGAGGTCATCTCGTAGCCGTCGACCGTGTTCATGTCCACGTCGCACGCCATCAGGTAGTTGCAGCCCTCGGTGCCGTGACCGATCACCTCATCGACGAAGTACTTCGCGTGCACCCGCTTGCCCTGCAGCCGCCCCTGCATGTCCGTGATGCAGACCAGGACTGTGTCGATCCGCCCCCGCGTGACATCCTCGCGCAGCTCTTCGAGCGAGAGGCCCATGCCCGATACGGCTCCCATCGTGCTGGATCGATCCGCATGTTCCGCACTCCCCATCCGGGCAGCCTCCTTCATCGACGTGGACCTACCTTGACGTCTTCGATCATCCGGCATGGACAAACCGCAGGTTGATCGGTCTAGACCATATCCGGCTCGGTGCTGACGTCGCGATGCGGACGAACCCGGTGACGAGACGGGTGCGGCCGGCAACAGTCGAGCCCGACCTTACCGATCCCCGGCGAGCGCCCCCATCGGGTCCCAGGCCGGCAGC
>JBDTDW010000277.1:0-7553 GCA_039922855.1 Candidatus Nanopelagicales bacterium
GATCTGCGAGCAGGAGGGCGTGCCCGCCGAACCCGGTGCGCTCACCCTCATCGCGCGGGCCGGCCAGGGCTCGGTACGTGACGCCCTGTCGATCCTGGGCCAGCTCATCGCGGGGTCCGGCGAGGAGGGCGTCACCTACGACGACGCAGTCGGGCAGCTCGGCTTCACCGACGTGGCCCTGCTCGAGCAGGCCGTGGAGGCCCTGGCCGCGGTGGACGGCGCATCGCTGTTCGCAGTCGTCGAGCGGGTCGTGGAGGGCGGCATCGACCCGCGGCGGTTCGCGACCGACCTGCTGGAGCGGCTGCGCGACCTGCTGGTGCTCCACCAGGTTCCGGAGGCGATCGATGCCGGGCTTCTGGACCTGCCCGACGCCCAGCTCGACGTCGTGCGCCGTCAGGGCGAGTCTCTGGGCCTGGGCCAGCTGTCTCGGGCCGCCGACCTGGTGTCAGCGGGACTGTCCGAGCTCAAGGGCGCCACCGCCCCACGGCTGCAGCTCGAGCTGCTGTGCGCCCGCCTGCTGCTGCCGGCCGTCGACGACTCCGACTCCGGGGTGCTCGCGAGGTTGGACCGGGTCGAGCGACAGGTGGCGTACGTCGCTCAGGGCGGTCCGCTCGACGCCACCGGCACCCCGACCACGATGCCCCCGCCGGTTACCGCACCACGAGCTACCGCACCACGAGCCCCGGCACCCGGCACTGCCGCATCGGTGGAGTCCACCGGTGAGTCGCCGGCACCGCCGGTCGCCAGCGTTCCCGAGGCACCAGACCCGGTCTTCGACCCAGCCGCCGGTGCCGCGCCCGCCCAGCCGCCGCATCCTGCCCGAGCAGCGCGGACCGCGACGGCACCGACACAACACCAGCCAGCCCCTGCGAAGGGCCCGCCCCCGCGTCCGCAGCCCTCGGACGCTCGCCCCGTCGCCGGCGCCGTACCCGTCGAGGAGGCGCCGCCGGACCCGCCCGCCGGAGCCGGCGGTCAGCGGTCACCGGGACCGACCCTCGAGTCACTGCGCCGCTCGTGGCCCGCGATCCTCGAGGCGATGAGGGAGAACAGCAAGGTCGGCTTCAGCCTGGCGCAGGGGACCATCCCGGTCGCGCTGCACGGCCACAAGCTGGCCGTAGGCCACCCCGATCCGAACCGGATGAAGATCTTGCTCAGCAACAAGGGGCACCTGGGCCTGCTGACCCTCGCGATCCTGGATGTGGCACAGGCCGAGGTCGAGGTCGACGTGGTTCTGGGCGTCGGGACCGACGGCGCTCCGGACTCAGCGACCACCCAGCCGCCACCGACATCCACGCCTGCCCGGACTTCGACACCGGCTTTCGTGGGGCCGGACTCACCGGTCAGACCGCCGGAGGGTAGCGGTGAAGCCGCGCCCGGGACGCCGTCACCCACGATCCGTCTGCCCGAGCCGGGGCGCCGGACCTCGCCAAGGATCGAGCCCGAGACGGCGCAGGACGAGGCGGCGCCGGACGACCCGGATGTCGCGGACTCCGACCTGGCACCCCTCGCCCTGATCCAGCGCGAGCTCGGGGGCAACGTCGTCGAGGAGTTCGACCGGCCTTCCTGAGAGCGCCCGAACTACCCGAGAACGCAGACCGGATCCAGCAGAGAGGGCAGCCCATGTACGAAGGCGTGGTTCAAGACCTCATCGACGAGCTCGGCCGGCTGCCCGGTGTCGGGCCGAAGAGCGCACAGCGCATCGCCTTCCACCTGCTTGCGGCCGACCCGCTCGACGTCCGGCGGCTGGCGCAGGCCCTGATCGAGGTCAAGGACAAGGTCAAGTTCTGCATCATCTGCGGCAACGTGTCCGAAGACACCGAGTGCCGCATCTGCCGGGACCCGCGACGCGACCCGGCGGTGCTGTGCGTCGTGGAAGAGCCCAAGGACATCGTCGCCGTGGAACGCACCCGCGAGTACCGCGGTCGCTACCACGTGCTCGGCGGCGCGATCAGCCCGATCGATGGCATCGGACCGGACGACCTGCGCGTCAAGGAGCTGCTGACCAGGCTCGCCGACGGCGCTATCGCGGAGGTCATCATCGCGACTGACCCCAACCTCGAGGGGGAGGCGACTGCCACCTACCTCGCACGGCTCATCTCCCCGCTCGGCCTGACGGTGACGCGGCTGGCCAGCGGCCTGCCCGTCGGAGGTGACCTCGAGTACGCCGACGAGGTGACACTCGGCCGGGCGTTCGAGGGCCGCCGACGCCTCGAGCTGTGACTGGTGCGTGCGGCGGGCCGCGGCACCTGACAGGCTGAGCCCAGCAACAACGACGTTCCCGGAGGTGACCGTGAGCACGAAGTCCTTGAGCACCCAGGTCGACCACGGCGCCGACCCAGCTGGAACAGCCGACATGGCGGGCTTGGCCGCCGACATGGCCGTGGCCGCCCGCTCCTTCGTCGAGTCGGTCCAGGCGGTCGCCGCCGGCAGCTCCCCGGACGAGACCGTGTCGATCCTGCTGCTGGAACTGTCCTCGCTGCTCGCCGCGGGCTCGCCGCTCGGCGCCATCGTCGACGTCGTGCCGGAGGAGCGGTTCGAGCCGGACGCCGGCTACGAGGTCGACGTGGACCTCGTACGTTCCCGGCTGCGCGACCTGCTCGGGCCGGCCGACAACTACGTCGAGGTCTTCGACCCCTACGCCATCGCCGAGGTCGTCCCAGCCCGGCTCTCCGACGACCTCGCCGACATCTGCTCGGACCTGCTGCATGGACTGTCCCACCACCTGGCGGGCCGGGAGTTCGAGGCGCTTTGGTGGTGGCAGTTCTCATACCTGTCGACCTGGGGGCCTGGCGCGTCCGCGGCTCTACGGGCGCTGCAGTCGCTCATCGCCCACGTGCGGCTGGACGTACCGATGGAGCCGGAGGCCGAACTACCGCTCGCCGACGTCGTGGAGCTGACGGAAGGCTGAGCATCGCCACGGGACCGTCTCACCGTCGGCGCGACCGTCCCAGCGGGCGAGCGGACGTTAGGATCAGGCATCGCAGGCCAGGTGGCGCCCGTCGGTGACCGCCTCCGCGACGACGCAGGAGCGCTCTCACCGTGGCATTGGTGGTCCAGAAGTACGGTGGCTCCTCCGTCTGCGATGCCGATGCCGTCAAGCGGGTGGCGCGGCGCATCGTGGAGAACAAGAAGTCCGGCCACCAGGTCGTCGTGGTGGTCTCGGCGATGGGCGACACCACGGACGACCTCGTAGACCTCGCCAATCAGGTCAGCCCGCAGCCCGCCGCCCGCGAGATGGACATGCTGCTCACGGCCGGCGAGCGCATCTCCATGGCCCTGCTCGCAATGGCGATCCACGACCTCGGCGTCGAGGCCCACTCCTACACCGGATCCCAGGCCGGCTTGATCACGGACTCCAAGCACGGGCGGGCGCGGATCATCGACGTCACCCCCGGCCGGATCGAGGCTGCCCTCCAGGCCGGTGCCATCCCGATCGTCGCGGGCTTCCAGGGCGTCGCGCAGACCACCAAGGACATCACGACGCTGGGACGCGGTGGTTCGGACACGACAGCCGTGGCGCTGGCCGCTGCCCTGCACGCCGACGTGTGCGAGATCTACACCGACGTCGACGGCATCTTCACCGCCGACCCACGCATCGCACCCGCCGCGCGTCAGGTCCCCCGCATCACGTACGAGGAGATGCTCGAGCTGGCGGCCAGCGGCGCCAAGGTCCTGCACCTGCGCTGCGTCGAGTACGCCCGCCGCTTCGACATGCCCATCCATGTGCGCTCGTCGTTCTCGGCCCGACCCGGAACCCTGGTGGTCTCCGAGGGTCGGAAGCTCGACCTGGCCAGCGGCCTGTTCGGCCCCGGCCGAGCTGCCCGCACGACTATCGGAGGCACCACGATGGAACAGCCCATCATCGCCGGGGTGGCCCACGAACTCGGCGACGCGAAGGTGACGGTCGTCGGCGTCCCCGACAAGCCGGGTGAGGCCGCCGCCATCTTCCAGACGTTGGCCGACGCCGAGATCAATCTCGACATGATCGTTCAGAACGTCTCCGCAGCGAGCACCGGGCGCACCGACGTCACGTTCACCTGCCCCATGGGCGATGGCAAGAAGGCGCTGGCAGCGCTGGAGAACGCTCACGACGTCGTCGGTTTCGAGTCACTGCTCTACGACGACCAGATCGCCAAGGTCTCGTTGGTCGGTGCCGGGATGCGCTCACACCCCGGAGTGTCGGCGACGTTCTTCCGGGCTCTTGCTGATGCCGGGGTCAACGTCGAGATGATCTCGACGTCGGAGATCCGCATCTCCGTCGTGACGAGGGCCGACGACGTCGAGGCGGCCGTGCAGGCGGTTCACTCGGCGTTCGGGCTCGACGCCGACGGCGAGGCCATCGTCTACGGCGGCACAGGTCGCTGACAGTGCCCACTCCCTGAGCCGGACCATGCTCAGTCCCAGGAGGTCATCGTGACTCGTAAACCCACCGTCGCTGTCGTCGGTGCGACCGGCCAAGTTGGCGCTGTCATGCGCCGACTGCTCGACGAGCGTGACTTCCCATTGGGAGACATCAGGTTCTTCTCGTCCGCACGGTCGGCAGGTACGAAACTTCTGTGGCGTGGTAGCGACGTCGTTGTGGAGGACGCCACGAAAGCGGACCCCACCGGTGTCGACATCGCGCTGTTCTCCGCGGGTGCAGCGGCCTCCCGGGTTCTCGCCCCACAGTTCGCCGCCGCCGGAGCGACGGTCATCGACAACTCCTCCGCGTGGCGGATGGACCCGGACGTCCCGCTGATCGTGAGCGAGGTCAATCCGCACGCCCTGCACCAGATGCGCAAGGGCATCATCGCCAATCCCAACTGCACCACGATGGCGGCGATGCCGGTGCTGGCGCCCCTGCACGCAGAGGGCCGGCTCGTACGCCTGGTTGTGAGCACTTACCAGGCGGTGTCCGGCAGCGGCCTGTCAGGCGTGCAGGAGCTCTGGGAGCAGGTATCCGCGGCCGCCGCACAGGACGTGGCAGCCCTCGTTCACGATGGCGGCGCAGTCAAGTTCCCGGCTCCCTCGAAGTACGTCGCGCCGATTGCGTTCGACGTCATCCCGCTTGCCGGTTCCATCGTCGACGACGGCTCGTTCGAGACCGACGAGGAACAGAAGCTGCGCAACGAGAGTCGTAAGATCCTCGAGATCCCGGATCTGCCGGTCTCCGGCACCTGCGTCAGGGTGCCGGTTTTCACCGGCCACTCACTGTCCATCAACGCAGAGTTCGAACGGCCGCTGTCGGTGGAGCGCGCGTTGAAGCTGCTCGCCGACGCGCCGGGTGTGGCAGTCGTCGATGTGCCCACGCCGTTGCAGGCCGCCGGCGCCGATCCGTCCTACGTCGGCCGTATCCGCCAGGACGAGGGCGTCAGCGAGGGTCGCGGACTCGTGCTGTTCGTGAGCAACGACAACCTGCGCAAGGGCGCGGCCCTCAACGCTGTCCAGATCGCAGAGCTGCTCTGACCCAGCTGCCCGATCGCCGGTCCGGCATCGGGCCCTCAGTGATACGACCCGGGAGAGTGTCGTGATCCTGTGCCACGTGGCCCTGCGGGTGGCTGCCGTGATCGCGCTGGTGCTCTTGGGGATCCCGACCCTCGCGCGGGCGACGGGGGTCGTTACGCCGGCGCCCGTTGCGTGGCTCGTGGCCCTGACCCCGTGGGTGGCCGCTGCGTGCGTCGTCCTGTTGGTTCTGACCCTGCTGATGCGCTCGACCCTGTTGGCGATCCTGGCCGCCGTCCTGTGCGTGGTGCAGATCTGGTGGCTGGCGCCGTTGTACGTCGCCGATCACCACATCACCGACAGCCAGGTCACCGCGGACCGGGCTGCCGGTCGCGTCCTTACGGTCATGACCTTGAACCTGAAGTACGGCAGCGCAGATCCGGCGACGGTAGTGCGGGTGGCCAAGGAGCACGACGTCGACGTCCTCGCCCTGGAGGAGCTCACCACCTCAGCCGTCAGCGCCCTGCGCGCAGCCGGCCTGGACACGCTGCTGCCGCACTCCTTCACGCGGCCAACCGACACGTTCACCGGCACCGGCCTCTGGTCGCGAGCCCCCCTGACCGACGTGCGAACGTTGTCCGGCTTCACCTCCGAACAACTGGTCTCGCGGGTGACGCTGGCCGGTCAGACCATGACCGTGGCAGCGGTCCACCCGGTCGCACCCGGCCCGACCGAGAACAGCGCCTGGCTGCGTGAGTACGCGACACTCGTGACAGACCTCGACGCCATCACCGGCCCGGCTGTGATCGCCGGTGACTTCAACGCAACCCGCGACCAGAGTCCGTTTCGCTCGGTCATCGCCACCGGCTACGTGGACGGCGCCGACCAGGCAGGTTCAGGCGTGCACTTCACGTTCCCGCAGCAGGGCCGCCTGCCTCCGCTGGTGACGATCGACCACGTGCTGTCGCGGGCCCGGTCGCTGAGCGCCGTGGCCCTGCAGGTCGTCCCGGTGCCGGGCACGGACCACGCGGCGCTCATCGTTACCTACGCGCCGACGTCCTGACCACGCTCGCCGATCAGGCGCTGGCAGACCGGCGCCGGCTGCGAGGCGACGGCTCGTCGAGGACCGGTGGGCTCGCGCGATGGCTGGCCACAGCAGCCCGCAGCGCCAGGACCATCTGCGACACCGAGGAATCGCGCATCGCTCCCGGACGCATCAGGGCCCAGACGTGCCGTGGTTCCGGTTCGGTACTAAGCCTGCGTACGACGACGCCGTCACGGACCATGCCCAGTGCCAGAACCGGCACGAGCGCAACGCCTATCCCGGTGGCCACGTATGCCTGAGTGGCCGGGAACTCGGCCGCCTGCGCGACGTAGCTCGGCCGGAACCCGGCCCGCCGGCAGATGTCCACGGTGACGTCGCGGCAGGAGCCATTGCCCCCGACCGTGTCCACCCAGTTGTCGCCGGCCAGCTCCAGCAGCTCAACGGAGGATCGGTCCGCGAACCGATGGCCTCGAGGCAGCATGATGCGGAAGGGGTCGTCCAGCAGATGGATACGGGAGAGCCCGTCGTTTGGCTCCGCACCGCGACCGAACGGCTCGAGGACCAGGGCCACATCCACCAGCCCCGCGCGCAGTGCGGCGTAGGCCTCCTCAGCCTCCCCGATCCGGGTCGCCACGTGTAGTCCGGGGTGCGAGTGCCGTAGCTCGGAGACGGCCGCTGGCAGGATCGAGTCACCGGCCGAGGTGAAGGACAGGACCCGGACCCGGCCACTGCGTCCCTCGCGCAGGTCGTCCATCGCGGACTCGGCATCGCTCACAGCGGTCAGTACCGCCTCGGCCCGCTGCGCCAGGACGAACCCGGCCGCCGTCGGCCGGATGCCGCGGCCGGCCTTCTCCAGCAACGCCACACCGACCTCGCGCTCGAGCTGGGCCATCTGCTGACTGACCGACGAGGGGGTGTAGCCCAGCCGCTGGGCGGCGAGGGTCACCGAGCCGGTGTCGACGACGGTGACCAGGACCTGCAGGCGGCGAGTGTCCAACATGTCTCCATCATGTAGTATCTATGAAGAGAAGTGAAGGGACTATCGCTTGTTCTTTCACGGCGATCAGCGCAGAATTGGTGTTGTGGC
>JBDTDW010000278.1:0-18425 GCA_039922855.1 Candidatus Nanopelagicales bacterium
TCGACCAAACGCCGGTGAAACCCCCGGACCCCACCGCGACCTCGGCACCCGCGGTGGTATGGAGGCGGGCGGACGCGTCCTGGGCGGGGGCGGGCGGGCGCGTCCTGGGCGGGGGCGTCCTGTCGCGGGCGCTGCTGACCGGTGAGTCAGTACGCTGTGCGCATGGCGAACACCGATCTGCCGGCCCGCGCACGCGTCGTGGTGATCGGGGGCGGCGTCATCGGGACGTCAGTCACCTACCATCTGGCCCACCTCGGCTGGGACGTGGTGCTGCTCGAGCGCGACCGGCTCACATCGGGTACGACCTGGCATGCGGCCGGCCTGATGGTGACGTTCGGGTCGACGTCGCAGACCTCCACCGAGATGCGCAAGTACACCGCCGACCTGTACGCCGCCCTGGAGGCCGAGACCGGGCAGTCGACAGGATTCCGGCCGGTGGGGTTCATCGAGGTCGCAACCGAGCCGGACCGGCTCGAGGAGTATCGACGGGTGTCCGCTTTCAACCGGCTGTGCGGGGTCGACGTGCAGGAGATCGGTCCGTCCGAGGTCGCGAAGCTGTTCCCGATCGCGCGCACCGACGACATCCTGGCCGGGTTCTACGTCGCCGCCGACGGCCGCGCGAACCCGGTCGATGTCACGATGGCACTGGCGAAGGGTGCCCGCCAAGTGGGGGCCCAGATCATTGAAGGCGTTGCAGCGCAGGAGGTCCTGACCCACGATGGCACGGTGGTCGGCGTGCGGACCACACTGGGGGACATCGAGACGGACTACGTCGTCAACTGCGCCGGCATGTGGGCCCGCCAGCTCGGCGAGCGCTCCGGGGTGACGATCCCGCTGCAGGCCGCCGAGCACTACTACCTGATCACCGAGCCCATCGCCGGCATCGACCCGCAGTGGCCGGTGCTGGAGGACCCGGCGTCGTACGGCTACTACCGGGAAGAGGGCGGCGGCCTCATGCTCGGGCTTTTCGAGGGTGCGGCCGCTCCGTGGCACGTCGACGCGATCCCGGAGACGTTCTCCTTCGGCGAGCTGCCCCCGGACTGGGACCGCATGGGGCCCTACCTCGAGCAGGCCATGGCGCGGGTGCCGGTCTCGGCGGAGGTCGGCGTCCGTAAGTTCTTCTGCGGACCGGAGAGCTTCACCCCCGACATGGCCCCCATCGTCGGCGAGGCACCCGAGGTACGGAACTACTTCGTGGCCGCGGGACTGAACTCCGTCGGCATCCTCACCGGTGGCGGGATCGGGCGTGCCGTGGCCCAGTGGATCGTCGACGGGCGCCCCGATATCGACGTGACGGGGATGAACATCGACCGGTTGCACCGATACCAGGCCAACCCGCAGTATCGACGCGCCCGGACCGTCGAGGCACTCGGCAACGTCTACAAGTGCCACTACCCCACCAAGGCGATGCTCACCGCACGCGGCGCCAAGACGTCCGCGCTGCACGACCGGCTCGCGGCGCAGGGCGCGTACTTCCGTGACGTGAGCGGCTGGGAGAGCCCGGACTGGTACGCCGGTCCCGGCATCGAGCCGGACCCCGGCCCGTTGTCGTGGGGCCGTCAGGCGTGGTTCGACCGCTGGGCCGCGGAGCACCGGGCGGCGCGCGAGGACGTCATCGTCATGGACATGTCGTTCATGAGCAAGTTTCTGGTGCAGGGCAAAGACTCCGGGGCTTTTCTCGATCGGCTCTCCGCGAACCGCGTGGACGAGGAGGTCGGGCTCATCACGTACACCCAGTGGCTCAATGAGGGTGGGACGCTGGAGGCCGACCTCACCGTCACGAAGCTCGCCGATGACAGGTTCTGGGTGGTCGCATCCGACACCGCCCACCGCCACGTTCAGACCTGGATGCAGCGCCACGTCGGGCAGGCGCGAGCCATCGTCACCGACGTCACTTCCGGCTTCGCGCAGATCAACGTGCAGGGCCCGCGCTCGCGCGAGCTGCTGGCATCTCTGACCTCCGCCGACCTGTCCGATGCGGCGTTCCCGTTCCGTACCGCGCGCGAGATCGACCTGGGCTACGCGCGGGCGTTGTGCGTGCGCATCACGTACGTCGGCGAGCTCGGCTACGAGCTGTACGTCCCGACCGAGCAGGCCACCGCGGTCTACGACCAGCTGATGACGGCCGGCGTTGCGTACAGCCTGGCGCCCGCCGGGCTCAAGGCGTTGGCGAGCCTGCGGATGGAGAAGGGCTACCGCGACTACGGCCACGACATCGACAACACCGACTCCGTGCTCGAAGCGGGCCTGGGCTTCGCCGTGGCCCTCGACAAGCCCGGCGCCTTCCTCGGCCGCGACGCAGTGGCGTCGCAGAAGGCGGCGGGCCCGCTCACCCGGCGGCTGCTGCAGATCCTCGTGCGCGACCCCGAGCCGATGCTGTTCCACGCCGAGCCGGTGCTGCGCAACGGCGTCGCGGTCGGCTACGTACGCGCCGGATCGTACGGACACACCCTCGGTGGGGCCGTCGGGCTCGCGATGGTCGACGCGGACGGGCCGCTGGACCAGGCGTACCTCGATGACGGTGACTGGCAGGTCGACATCGCCGGCACCCGGTATCTGGCGACCGCGTCACTGCGCCCGCTCTACGACCCGACCATGGCGCGCATCAAGGCCTGACGGCCGACCCGAGCCGGCGAGGCAGACGCTTCAGGCGCGGCGGGCGGCCCAGAGCACGGCGGACGGCACCAGCACGGACGAGACGATCGTCGAGGTTCGAGCCGTACGTAGCAGCGAGAGCGCCGTCGAGGACAGGGTCGTCCCCACCACGAGCACGGGCCGACCGGTCCCGGCGGCGGCCAGCGCGCAGCCCAGACCACTCGTGGGTGTGGTGAGCACCAACGAGGCGCGGGACGCGACAGGATCGGCCACGAGCACGACCCTCGCCGACGTGTCGGCATCGTCCACCCCGGCGACCCGCCGGGCCCCGGGCAGCCGCAGACCTACCTGGTCCGGGACCGATGCGGTACGAGCTACCAGCAACGTGCTGGCGACCTTGCGGACGCTCAGGAACGACGCCACGTCCGCGGGCACGGACACCGCCCCTGCGGGCAGGACGAGCAACGGCCGCCGCAGGATCCCAGCCGCGGCGGCGGCGGACACGACCGTGGCGGGCTCGCCGCCCGACACCACGATCGCCGGGGTCCCGACCGCTGCGCCGATCCGACCCGCCACGGCCACCGACACCGCGGTCGGGTTGACGCCGGTCAGGCGCACGACCCTGATCTTCATCGCCGTCAACGCGGTGATCACCGGCGTCGGCATCTCCGCGATGGTGCCCACGACGTACACGAGGGCAGCCTTGCGCCGGACCAGCTCGGCGCGGGTCGCCGGTGCCAGCCCAGTGCTCGGAGTCAGCAGGTACGGCAGCGACGTGGCCGACGCGAAGGCTGCGGCGACCGCCGCGTCGATGATCGCTGCCGGCGCCGAGGGCGCCAGGACGATCGTGCCCCAGGCAGGTCGAGCAGCGGCGGCGGCGGCGACCGCAGTCACCGGGTCGGAGGAGATTGTCGCAGCGGCTCGCCAGACCCAGGTGGAGGGCAGCGAGAGGCGAGAGGCGAACCCACCCCCCGACAGCACAGCGGTCCGGCCGCCGGAGCTGGTCGCGGTGACCTTGGACAGGGCTCCGGAGGCGAAGCGCTGGGACAGATCCAGGGAGACGACGTCGGGGAGCCCGAATGCGGCAGCGAGCTGGGCCTGAGTGCGTACCCGGGGCTTCCATGCGGCCCAAGGTGAGATGGCGGGGTCCAGGCTCCAGTGGTCGTCGACGCTCTGGGCCCACGGCAGCACACCGCCCCAGACGTCCTTGCTGGCCTGGGTGCGCCCACCGGTGGCCGCGCCGTAGTAGGCCGTGATCGGCCTGCCCGCGTAAAGCACTGTCAGACCGGTCGTGGTGCTGGCGTCGGTCGCTAGCACCGCGGCGCGCCACAGAGACCCGCCGGTGCTCGACTCCTTGGAGTATCCGACGAAGCTCTGGTCCCAGAACGGTCCGTTGCCGCTGTCGACCTGGCAGCGGCAGGAGCCGCGCATGGCCCCGGTCCCGTACTTCGCCAAGGCGTACGAACGGGCCGCGACCACCTGCGCTTGCAACGCGGCGGCCGGCCACGACGACGGCACTTCCCCGATCCCGAGCAGGTACTCGTCATGCAACCGCACCACGTTGACGACCTCGAGGCCGGTGCTGCTCAGTGCGCTCGGCGTCACTTCCACCCAGCCGTAGCGGTACCGGTGGCCACTGCCGGCGAGCCCGGCCAGCGAACCGCTTACGTTCAGGACGCTGGCCAGGGTGCCGGTCCCGCCGGGGACCCGGGTGCCCGACCAGCGCAGCGCCAGGCCGGAGCCGGTGCCGAGAGTCGTCACCGGTCCGCTGGACGGCACGGTGGCGACGGTGACACCCTTCGCGCTGCGGGTCAGCAGCAGGCGGGTCATCGGTGCGACCCGTACCACCGGCGTCCCGGTCACGGCGATCTCCAGCGTGCCGCCGCCGGTCGCGAGCGCCTCGGTGCGCACCGCGACGGACTTCACCTCGTCCATGATGTTCACCCGCAGCGCGACGTCGTCGTTGACGGGCGCGACCGTGGTCCCGGTGTAGTAGTGGGTCAGGATCGCATCCGTGGTGTAGCCGGCGCGAGCCATGCCCAGTGCGCCGTACTGCGACATCCCGACCCCATGCCCGACACCGGCGCCGGAGAACGTGACGGCGGCCGGTACGGACGGTCCAGGCAGGGCCACCACCGGGAGGACCGCCGCGGCCGCGTCGGCGCTACCGGGCACCGTGACCAGGGCGAACACCAGGGCGAGCGAGACCAGGCCAGGCACAGCAAGGGACCCGCGCAGGGCGGGACGGGCGTGCTTTCGCCGACTCACGCGGCCTCCTGAGCAGCCCGGATCGACCGCCGGTCCCGGCGGATCTGCTGACTGCTTCGACGCGCGGACGGCTCCCCTTGAATCCCGGTTCCCGCCGACGGTGTGAGAATCCACCTGCCCGTGACAGGGCGCGCAGAGCCGGAACTACCAGATTCGCGACTTATGATCGGCCGGTGTCATCCACCAACGCCCTGCGTCAGCACCACGTGGCTCGCAAGGTCGCCGCCGGCTTCGCGACCTTCACGCTGCTGCTCACGGCGGGCAGCGCGCTTGCCTGGGGAGCCACCAACAGCGTGCTCGGGAAGATCACGGTCGACTCAGGGCTCAGCGCGGTGCTCGGCACCTCACAGCCCGCGAGCCAGGGCTACAAGGCCGAGAACATCCTCCTCGTCGGCTCGGACACCCGGACCGGGCAGGGGCCGGGCTACGGAAACGCCGCCCAGACCTCCAGCGGCAACGGGCAGTCGGACACCACGATGCTGCTGCACATCTCGGCGGACCGGAAGTTCGCCTACGCCGTGAGCATCCCGCGCGACTCCTGGGTGACCCGGCCCAGCTGCAACCCCGACGGCAGCTCGGACGGGACACTGGCCAAGCCCGGCAAGTTCAACGAGGCGTTCGCAGTGGGTGGGCGCAACTGCATCATCCGCGCCGTCACGTACCTGACCGGGATCAAGCCCGACCACTATGTCGAAGTCAACTTCAACGGCTTCAAGAAGATCGTCGACGCGCTCGGCGGTGTGACCATCTGCGCGACCAGGCCGCTCAACGACCCGATCTTCCAGGACGGCAGCGGATGGCACGGCAGCGGACTGCACCTGCCAGCCGGCACGTCCGTACTGACCGGCAATCAGGCACTGGCCTTCGTCCGGTCCCGCAACCTGGACGCCACAGCCGACGTCGGGCGCATGAACCGCCAGCACGCCTTCATCTCCTCGATCATCCGCAGTGCCACCAGCAGCGGACTGCTCACCGACCCGCCACGGCTGTACCAGGTCCTGTCCGCCGTCACGAGCTCGCTCACCGTTGACGCGGGGCTCTCCGGCGACAACCTCAAGGACTTCGTCCTGAGCCTGCAGGGCCTCTCCCCGTCGCACATCACCTTCACGACGGTGCCGAACAAGTCCCGCGGCGACAATGCGAACCTGCTCTGGATCACCGACCAGTCCGACGCCATCTGGGCTGCGATGAAGGCGGACCGGCCCCTGCCGGGCTCGAGCGCACCGGCCGGCCAGCCCGCGCTGCAGACCCCGCCAGCCAGCGTCCAGGTCAAAGTGCTCAATGCCACCGGTGTGCCAGGCAGCGCCCGCAAGGCAGCGGCCCAGCTGCAGGCCCTGGGATTTGTCGTCACCAGCGTCGGCAACGCCAGCGGCGCCCCGCGGGCGACGACGTCGGTGTCGTACGACCCCGGCTACAACCAGTCCTCCCGCACGCTCGCGTACGCGGCCAACACGACGGTCGTGACCAGTCAGTCCGGCCTCGGCTCCACCCTGGTGCTCTACGTCGGCTCGGACTGGAAGGCGCCGCGCGCGGTCGTGATCAAGCCCGCGTCCGGCGCGTCCACCGCGGCCACCCCCGCCTCCGACGCGAGCTGCATCAACTGACCAGCCGGATCGGAGCAGGCCCGAGCGCCGCTAAGGTCGCTGCAGAGAACAGAACTGCGGGAGGCAGCCGGTGGACAAGGTCATGAGCTCGGCCACGGAAGCCGTCGCGGACATCGGGGACGGCGCGTCGCTGGCCGTCGGGGGATTCGGGCTCTGCGGAGTGCCAAGCGTGCTCATCGCCGCTCTGCTGGCCCAGGGGGCCAAGGAGCTCTCGATCGCATCGAACAACTGCGGGGTCGACAGCTGGGGCCTGGGCGTCCTGCTCGGAGCGCACCGGATCGCGAAGATGACCGCGTCCTACGTCGGGGAGAACAAGGAGTTCGAGCGGCAGTTCCTCGCCGGGGAGCTCGAGGTCGAGCTGATCCCGCAGGGCACGTTGGCCGAGCGGTTGCGGGCCGGCGGTGCCGGAATCCCGGCCTTCTACACCCCGGCCGGGGTCGGGACCCAGGTCGCCGAGGGTGGCATGCCATGGCGCTACGCCCCCGACGGGTCGATCGCCCTGGCGAGCCCGCCGCGGGAGACCCGCGAGTTCGACGGCCTGACCTACGTGCTGGAGCGCTCCCTCGTGACCGACTTCGCCCTGGTGCGCGCCAGCGTCGGTGACCGTCACGGCAACCTGATGTTCGACAAGAGCACCCGCAACTTCAACCCGCTGGCGGCCACCGCCGGGCGGGTGACGATCGCCGAGGTGGAGCGGCTGGTCGAACCAGGCGAGCTGCCTGCGGACCAGGTGCACACCCCCGGCATCTTCGTGCAGCGGGTGGTGGTGCTGACACCCGAGCAGGCGGCCGAGAAGCGCATCGAGCGCCGTACCGTGCGAACGGTGGCATGAGATGCCCCTGACCCGCGACCAGCTCGCCGCGCGCGCGGCCTGCGAGCTGCACGACGGTGAGTACGTCAACCTCGGCATCGGCCTGCCGACGCTGGTTCCCAACCACCTGCCGCCAGGTGTCACGGTCGTGCTGCAGAGCGAGAACGGCATCCTCGGGACCGGGCCGTACCCGACCGAGGACGAGATCGACGCGGACCTGATCAACGCCGGGAAGGAGACGGTGACCCTGCTGCCGGGCGCAGCGTTCTTCGACTCCGCGACGTCTTTCGGGATGATCAGGGGCGGTCACATCGACGCCGCGATCCTGGGCGCCATGCAGGTCTCGGTGACCGGGGACCTGGCCAACTGGGTGATCCCGGGCAAGATGGTCAAAGGCATGGGCGGGGCCATGGACCTGGTCCACGGCGCCCGCCGGGTCATCGTGATGATGGAGCACGTCGCCAAGGACGGCTCACCGAAGATCCTCACCGAGTGCACGCTGCCCTACACCGGCCGTCGCGTGGTGCAGCGCATCATCACCGACCTCGCCGTCCTGGACGTCACCGACCAGGGCCTGGTGCTGCGCGAGGTCGTTGACGGTCACACCGTGGACGAGGTACGAGCCGCCACGGCAGCCGACATCACGGTCGCGATCTGACACCGCTCCCCACGCTGATCACGGGGTTGGGTGCGGATCGCTGAGCTGATCATGGGCCGACGCGCGCTTTTCGACGGCGGGCTCAACCGGGGAAAGCGCACCCAAGCCCCTGATCAACCAACCGGGCCGCGTAAGCCCTTCGGAGACATCAGAAAGCCGGCACCCCAGCTCCAGTGCATGGTGGCGTAGACCGCCGGCAGCCTTACCCACGCCGCGGCGGGCAGAGCGGTGCCGGTCACTACGGAGCCGACGAGCACCAGGCCGGCATAGCCGACCGGGGCTGCCAGGCACAGCCGCAGCACGGGCACGTCGGCGGCGAACCCGATCACGGCGGCCAGCGTCCCTACTGCCACCCCTGTCACGGCCGCCGGTGGCGCCAGGTAGCGCAGGCTGACGGTCTCGGGGTGCTCGCGCATGATCTCGCGCCGCCAACGGCCGTACTCGAAGTACTGCTGCGCGAGCCGGCGCAGCGACGGCCGCGGCCGGTAGGTGACCGTCATTCGCGGGGTGAACCAGACCAGCCCGCCGGAGTCACGGATCCGGTGGTTCATCTCCCAGTCCTGGGCTCGTACGAAGTCCTCGTCGTAGCCGCCCACCCGCTCCAGCGCGGCCCGTCGGAACGCCCCGAGGTAGACCGTCGGTGCCGGACCCTCCTGGCCCCCGGTGTGGAACGAGGCGGCACCCACCCCCAGCACCGAGGTCATTGCCCGGGCCACGGCCTGCTCGAACGGCGTCACACCCTCGGCGGCCATCACTCCGCCGACGTTGTCCGCGCCGGTACGGTCCAGCGTCTGCACCGCGACCCGTACGTAGTCCAGCGGGACGAGCGCGTGACCGTCGACGCGTACGACGACCTCGTGGCGGGCGACCCGCAGCGCGGCGTTCAGCCCGGCCGGGGTGCGTCCGCTCGGGTTCGCGACCGAACGGACCCGCCCGTCGCGCCGGACCAGCCCGGCCGCGACCTCATCGGTGCCGTCGCGGCTCGGCCCGAGAGCGAGCACCACCTCGACCGCTCCGGCGTAGTCCTGGTCCAGGATTCTCTGAACCGCCTCTGCCAGGTGATCCTGCTCGTCGAGCACCGACATGATCACCGAGACGCCAGGCACCCACTGGCCGACGCGATCACTCGGTGCGGCCCGGCCGTCCGCAGCGCCTGTGGGCTCCTGGGGCTGCGGGGCGGGCGTCATGGCCGTCCGAAGGTACCTCAGTCCGGAAGCGGTGCCACGACCGTCGGGTGCGGGTCGGCCGTGGCGAGTCCCAGCCCGACCACGGCGATGAGCGCCGAGGTCGTCGTGGCGAGGGTGACCACGGCAATCCCGTCCAGCGGCAGCAGCAGCGTGAGCGCGAACGTGAGGGCGGACAGCACCCACACGAGTGCCACCCGACGCTGGCGCCCGAGCGCGACCAGCGCGGCCTGGTACGTCGCAGCCAGGAGCAGGGCCGCGGAGGAGAAGGTCAGCACGACCATGACCAGGCGCGACGCCTGGTACTGCGGCCCGAAGAACACGGTGAGGACCTGCGGCCCGAGCAGCGCGACCCCGACCACGGCGGCGACGCCGAACGACCCGACCACCAGCACGGCCCGGTGCCAGGCTCGCCGGTACGCCGGCACGTCCGCGCGCACCAGCGCGTCCACGAGCGGGGGGACCAGGGAGGCCTGCACGACACTGGCGAACAGCAGCGGGATGCGGACCAGGACGTACATCGCGAGGAACTGGCCTGCGGCAGACGCACTCGTACCGGGCCGGCCGGCGAGCACGACCGGGCCGATGTTCGCCAGCATCTGGGACAAGATCGTGGCCAGCAGCAGCCAGCCCAGAGCGCCGGCCGTACGGTCCGGCCCCATGCTCGCCCCAGCCACGACCGGGTCGCCGACCACCTGGACCGGACCGAGCACCGCCACGGCCGCCGACCAGAGCAGAGTGACCCCGGCAGCGGCCACCAGGACCGCCCCGTACCACTGCGTCTGCGCCACGCCGGCCACCACGAGCGCTATCGCGCCAACAGCACGCAGCACGCCTTCGCCGGCCAGCTGTGCCCCGTACCAGTGCAGTCGTGAGGTCCCGGCCAAGATCCCCCGCACGACGTACAGTCCGGCCGTGGCGGCCAGCCCGCCGGCCAGAACGAAGCCCATGCCCGCCTGGCCGGAGAAGATCCGGGCGCCGAACACGACCGAGCCGATCCAGACGACGACCAGCAGCACGAGCAGGATCGCGCCAGCGACGAGCATCGGAGTACGGCTCGCGCTCTGCCAGTGCCGGCCGGTGCTTCGGGCAAGTGACAGCTCGCGAGTCAGGGTCTGCTCCACCGGGTAGAAGGCCCCCGTGGCGAGCGCGAACAGCAGCGACCAGAGCACCGCGATGGTCGAGAAGGAGCTCGGCGACAGGGCGCGGGCGCTCACCGTGAGAAAGACGTACGACGACAGCCCCAGCACCAACACCCCTGCGGAGACCCCGGCCGCCGGCGCCGCCTGACCCCCGGAGCGCCAGGAGCGGCGCGGGCTCACGCGGCCAGGCTCACGGGTCTGGGACTCACTCGACGGCGCCGGGACGGTCTTGGCCCTCCGGCGCGTCGGGCGGGGGTGCCACGGGCAGGTCGGCGCGCAGCAGCGCCACCTCCTCGGCCAGGCGCTGGACCCGGTCCTCGAGCCGGCCGGTCTCGAAGCTGAGCTGCATCGCGACGGCGAGCAGCACGAAGACGGCCAGGGCAAAAGCCAGGTTCACCGGCAGGCCGAACCCGAGCAGGCGCGAGATCCCCGTGAACAACCGTGGGAAGATCGCGAAGAACAGCACGGCAACCGAGACCAGCAGCCACAGGGCCGCGTACTTCTCTCGCAGTCGTTGCCGTCGCATCAGCTCGACGACCAGGACGAGCAGCAGACCAGCTGCCACGACGAGCGAGACCTGAGCGGTCATCCCGGTGTCCGAGGACTGGTCGGCCCGACCCGGATCGAGGCCAGCAGCAAGATCAGCACGGCTCGGGACAGGTAGACGATCGAGCGACTCAGGTTCTGACTCGGATGGCCCACTTGGCGCGCCCGCATCGCCACCGGAAGCTGCGCCAGCTCGAGGCCGGCACGGTGGGCCAGCACGAGCGACTCGACGGTGTCCCCGAGGTATTCGGGGGGGTAGCTCTCGGCGAACAGTGCGAGCGCGCGCGGTCCGCTGGCCCGGAAGCCGGAAGTGACGTCGGTGAGCCGGGTGGAAGCCAGCGTCGAGATCCCGAACGACAGCATCCGCATCGCCGCTCGCCGCAGCCCGCCGACGCTGTAACCCCCGACTCCGGCGAACCTGGCGCCGATGACGACGTCGGCTCCGGCCAGCGCGTCGATGAGCTCCGGCACGAACGCGGGATCGTGCTGTCCGTCAGCATCGACCTGGACCACACCGTCATAGCCCTTGCGCACGGCGTAGCGGAACCCGGTTCGCATGGCGCCACCCACGCCGATGTTGAACGGCAGCGTGAGCACCCGGGCCCCGGCCGCGGTCGCCACCTGTGAGGTCCGGTCCGCGGACCCGTCGTCGACGACGAGCACGTCGTGGTCGACAGTGCGGGCCAGCTCCCGTACGACATCGCCGACCACACCCTGCTCGTTGAAGGCGGGGACGACGATCAGCACCCGCCGCGGCCGGGACGGCGCAGTGGACGGCACGAGCGAGGGCACAGGCACGCGGTGATCCTAGAACGACGGGCGCGTTCGACCTGGCATCGTGATGGCGACCCGGGTCTCAGCGCCCGAGCACGTGCGCCCACAGCGCCCGGGATCCGGCCGGGGACCGCAGCGTGCGGGGGATCGCCACCGACGCGGCATGCAGGCGCGAGAGCGGGCGCAGCCGGGCGACCCGAGCTGCGGCGCCCCACCCCTTGGCCGTGGCCTGCTCGGCGGCCCAGCGACTGATAGCCCGCTCCTCAGCGAACCTGGCACCGTCGGTCGCCTCCGTGGAGGACACGCTCTGGTCGTGGCGGCGGTAGCACGCGGCGACTTCGGGCGACCAGGCCAGGCCGTGACCGGCGAACACAAGGCGCAGCTCCACGTCCAGGTCCATCGCCGAGCGTTGCTCGGGCCGGAACGCGAACGCGCGCAACAAGTCCGTACGCCAGGCGATCGCGGGGAAGTAGAGCCAGTTGCCCAGCAACAGGCGGCGCGCCAGCGACTCCCCCGACAACAGCCGCTCGGGCCCGCTCGGGGCGATCCAGCCCTTCACCCGGTCGGCCAACGGCCACGCGGGCAGCCCGTGCGCGTCGATGACCCGGACCGACGGCATGGCCATGGCCGGGCGCGCGAAGGTGCTCACCAGCCGGTGCACGACATCGCCGTACGAGGCGAGCAGAAGATCGTCGCTGCCCAGCAGAACGGTGTAGTCCCCGGTGGACAGCTCGGCGCAGTGGTTGAAGTTGGCCGCCACCCCGAGGTTGACGTCGTTGCGTCGGTATTCGATCCCCTCGCACGCCGCCACCAGGTCCTCGACGTCCCCGTCGGGGGAGGCATCATCGACCACGGTCACCGGCACCCCCGACCGCGCCAGCCCCTTGACGCTGTCCAGAGTCTCGGTGAGCAGCTCGGGACGTCCGTAGACCGGGATCAGTACGTGCAGGCGCGGGGGGCTCACTCTTGGGTCGACGGTTTACGAAGGATCCACAGCAGATTGTTCCGTCGTGGCGGAACACTGGTTTCGAGCACGGCTTCCCAGCCGGGCATCGCCGTGCCGATCAGCCCTTCAAGTTCGGGTCGGTCCATGAACCGCACGGTGGCATCACCACTCACATAGCGATCAGCGCCGTACGCAAGCAGGTAAGGCAACCCCGACCGTTTCTCCCACTCCTTGAACACCACGGTGCCGCCCGGTGCAGTCAGAGCTGCCGCGTCCTTCAGGACTGCAAGCCGTTGATCGTCTTGGACGTGGTGCAGAACGTCCACGAGCACGGTGGCGTCGAATTCACCGGCAAACTCACCGAGCAGCGCCGAGCTTGTGGCATCACGGAATTCAGCGCGCTCCTCGTCGCCGGCATACAGTCGACCGGCGTTGGGTGTCGGGTCGACCCCGATGAAGTGCGCGGACGGCCACCGTGGGGCCATGGCGTTCACCACCGATCCGTCCCCGCACCCGATCTCTCCGACCAGTTTGGGTGCAGGTAGAGCCTCGGACATGATGCGGGCCAGCTCGTCCACCGAGATGAACAGACCCCGGTAGAGGTCGATCGCAGGCTGCTCGAACCGGCCTAGCTTCTTGCGAACACTCGCGCCGAGCCCCATACCGCCTCCAGTCGTCCCCATCGTCGTCTCCATCGTGGCGCACACAGACCCGAGCTCGGTGGCATCCTCACCTGACCCGGCCGCACTGGCACCAGCACCACCGCGAGACCTCTTAACCGAACCTGATCTCCTCGGACACCCCCGTCTCGCGGGCGGACTTCACCAACAGCTGGTCTCGGGTCAACCCTGGACCCGCGCCGTCGGCCGAGAGCACCACGAAGAACTCCGGACCCACGGTGTCGGTGAACGACTTCTCCTGCAGCGTAACGAGTCCCAGAGAGTTCAGGTCGTGGATCAGCAACCGGAAGTGGTGCGGGGTGAACACCCAGTTGTGGGTGTCGACGTACTCACCTGCGACGGCAAGTGCGGCTCGCTGGGTGACCACGGGCATGGCGTACGAGTCGACGTACGTGCCCGGGTATCCAGCCGACCAGGCGGCCTGACCGCCCTTCTTCACGTGGTTGAGGTTGTGCTCGATGACCGAGCCCTCGCTGTGCACCTTCGGCGCCGCGTTGTGGACGTCGATGACCCGCCCGAGCGCGGTCCGATCCCGGAAGTAGTCGAAGCAGTATCGGTGATCGGGCACCGCCAGGGTCAGCACACCGCCGGGCAGCAGCAGGCCTGCGCAGTCCTCCAGGAAGCACACCAGGCAGACGGTGTGCTCGATGACGTGGGACGCCACGATGTAGTCGAAGCGGTCCGGGATCTCATCGGGCAGCCGGCCGCCCTGCAGGACGTAGTCGACCTCCTCGATCTTCCCGGTCGGGCGCACTCCGTGGTACTTCTCCAGCAGCCCGTCACGGTCGAGGTAGTCGGCGATCCGGATGTTGTACCCGTCAGACTTGGACAACAGGGGGTTGTGGCTGGGCCCGATCTCCAGACCCAGTCCGGACAGGTCGGCGTGGCGGGTGATGAGCTCCAGTCGCTGCTTCTTGGGCTTGCGCACCGGCTGTGCCGTCCCGCCCAGGGCCACGGGTCGGCGGATCCGGCGGCGTACGGCCGGGATGATCCGGTGCGGCTCGCGCAGCAGCGCAGCAGCCCGGTCGACCGGGCCGGCGGACTTGAGACGGGAGATCTGCGACACGAGGCACTCCGGGCGATGGGGAAGCTGGCGCGCGGTGAGTCTACGGGGCCCGGCACCCGTCCCCGGTCCCCGGCTCGTACGGCTGGTCGGACCGACTAGCGTGCCTGTCGTGAGCGACACCCGGGATGGCACGTACACCGAGCGGCTGCAGCGGCTGCAAGGGGCGCGATGGAAGGGCCTGGTCGGCGCGCAGGTGCCGTACCGATGGAACGTGAGACGTTTGCTGGCCGGTCATGAGCGCGTCCTCGACGTGGGGTGCGGCCTCGGACGCAACCTGACTCACCTGGGCCGGGGGGTCGGCGTGGACCACAACGTGGAGTCTGTCGCGATCGCCCGCGAGCAGGGCGTCACCGCGTACTCGACGACGGAGTGGGCCGACAGCCCCGACGCCGTCCTGGGCAGCTACGACGCCATGCTTCTGGCGCACGTCCTGGAGCACCTCGACGAGGCCACGGCGGACGAGGTGGTGAAGTCGTACCTGCCCTACCTCACCGCGCAAGCCCGGCTGCTGCTGATCTGCCCGCAGGAGCGCGGTTACGCCAGCGA
This sequence comes from Candidatus Nanopelagicales bacterium, assembly GCA_039922855.1. Lineage (GTDB taxonomy): Bacteria > Actinomycetota > Actinomycetes > S36-B12 > CAIYMF01 > JAFIHG01. Next base: position 14,821 of record JBDTDW010000278.1, read on the forward strand.
TGCCACTCATGTGCGCTGGGTCGACCAGGACGTGCTGCGTGCCTCCGCCCGGCGCTGGGGATTTCGTCCGGTCCGCGCGATGTCGTTCCCACTCCCCCGGTTCGCCGGCAAGGCGTTCCCGTACAACGAGTTCGTCCTCGTGGCCGACCGCCTCCCGCAGACCTGACGGCGCCCTGCCCAGACGCCGTGCGCCCAGCGTCGCCGCCGGCGCGCGCGGCCGAGCAACGGCGCAGTTGTGCTGAGGTCCTGTCCACCCTGTCCAGCACGTCCGCGGTCGTTGGTCTTGTCGTACCCGGTCTGCTTGGTGGCCTGGGCCTGCCCGACCTGCCTCAGCGCAGCAGCTGACGCGCCGCGACGACACGCTGGACCTGGTTGGTTCCCTCGTATATCTGCGTGATCTTGGCATCGCGCATCATCCGCTCGACGGGGAAGTCCTTCACATAGCCGTAGCCGCCGAGGACCTGCACGGCATCCGTGGTGATCGCCATGGCGGCATCGGAAGCGAAGCACTTCGCCGCCGCGCCGAAGAACGTCAGGTCGGGGTCGCCGCGCTCGCTCTTGGCGGCAGCGACGTACACCAGCTGGCGGGCGGCCTCGAGCTGGATCGCCATATCGGCGAGGAGGAACTGCAAACCCTGGAAGTCCGCGATCGGCTTACCGAACTGGCGGCGCTCCTTGGCGTATCCGACCGCGAAGTCCAGCGCGCCCTGCGCTATGCCCACCGCCTGCGCCCCGATCGTGATTCGGGTGTGGTCCAGCGTGGCCATGGCCGTCTGGAACCCGGTGCCCACCTCCCCGATGCGCCGGCTGTCGGGGATGCGCACGTCGTCGAAGTACAGCTCCCGGGTCGGGCTGCCCTTGATGCCGAGCTTGCGTTCCGGTGCGCCGAGGCTGAATCCCTCGTCCTGCGCCTCGACAACGAAGGCACTGATGCCGCCGCGGGTGCGCTTGTCCGCATCCGTCACCGCCATCACGGTGTAGAACTTCGACACGCCGGCATTGGTGATCCAGCGCTTGGCGCCATTGATCACCCAGTCGTCACCGTCACGTACCGCGCGGGTCTTCATGCCGCCGGCGTCGCTGCCGGCGTCCGGCTCGGACAGCGCATAGCTGAACATGCCCTCTCCGCGGGCCAGTTGCGGCAGGTACTCCTGCTTGACCTGCTCGGATCCGGCCACCAGCAACGGCATCGAGCCCAGCTTGTTCACCGCAGGGATCAGCGAGCTCGACGCACACGCGCGAGCCACCTCCTCGACCACGATGCAGGTCGCCAGCGCGTCGCCACCCACGCCGCCGTACTGCTCAGGAACGTGGATCGCGTGGAAGTCGTTTCGTACCAGAACATCCAGCACGTCGTACGGGAACTGCGAGGTCTCGTCGATCTCGGCGGCCCGCGGCGCGATCTTGTCGGTGGCCAGGTTGCGGATCGCGGAGCGCAGCGCCTCGTGCTCCTCGGACAGACGGTACCGGTCGAAGCTGGGATCTCCGACGGTGCTCACAGCGCGGCACCCCCTTCCTCGCGTACGAGCTCGACCGGCCCGTGGTCGAGCGCCCTCAGGCTACGGGACCGGCTCGGGGCCGGCCGCGGCTAGGGTTCCAGCCATGACGACGGCACCAATACCATTGTCCGTGATCGGTTGCGGCTACCTCGGCGCGGTCCACGCCGCCGGCATGGCCACGCTCGGCCACGACGTGCTGGGCCTGGACGTCGACCAGGACAAGGTTGACCTTCTCAACAACGGGGCGGCGCCGTTCTTCGAGCCGGGCCTGGAGGACCTGCTGCGCCGTGCGCTCGACACCGGGCGGCTGCGCTTCACGACGTCGTACGCCGAGATCGCAGCGCACGCCGATGTCCACTTCCTGTGCGTGGGCACACCGCAGAGCACGAGCTCTAACGCCGCCGACATGACGTATGTCGACGCGGCGACCGAGTCGCTGGCGGCGCACCTGACCCGGCCGTGCCTGGTCGTGGGCAAGTCCACCGTCCCTGTGGGCAAGGCCGAGAAGATCGCCGCGCGGATCGCCGAGCTCGCACCGGTGGGTGTCGCGGCGCACGTGGCCTGGAACCCGGAGTTCCTGCGAGAGGGTTTCGCCGTACGGGACACGATCGCCCCGGACCGCGTCGTTGTCGGGGTCTCGGACCCGGCCGACGCAGCGACGCTGAAGGCCGTCTACGAGCCGGTACTGGCCGCCGGGATGCCGTGGATCGTCACGGACCTGGCGACGGCTCAACTCGTGAAGAACGCTGCAAATGCATTCCTGGCCACGAAGATCTCGTTCATCAACGCGATGGCCGAGCTCTGCGAGGCCTCCGGCGCCGACGTGGTCGCCCTCGCCGACGCGATCGGGCACGACCCCCGCATCGGCCGTCGGTTCCTGCAGGCCGGGCTCGGCTTCGGAGGCGGCTGCCTGCCCAAGGACCTGCGCGGGTTCATGGCGCGGGCCGACGAGCTCGGGGTCGACCAGGCCTTGGCGTTCTTGCGTGAGGTGGACCACATCAACCTGCGACGGCGTCGTCGCGCCATCGAGCAGACCCGCGAAATCCTCGGGGGCCGCGTACAGGATCGGGTCATCGCCGTGCTGGGGGCGTCGTTCAAGCCCGACAGCGACGACATCCGGGACTCCCCGGCACTCGATGTCGCCAAGGCGCTGTCGGCGGAGGGCGCCCACGTCCGGGTCACCGACCCGCAGGCGCTGGCCAACGTCCGGCGCACCGCGCCGTTGCTGCACTGCGTGGATGATCCGCTGGCGGCCTGTGCCGGGGCGGACGTGGTACTGCACCTGACCGAGTGGCGCGAGTTCGGCGAGCTGGACCCGTCAGAGCTGGGATCCCTGGTGTCCCACCGCCGCCTGCTGGACTGTCGCAACACCCTGGACGTGCCGCGCTGGCAGGGGGCCGGCTGGACCGTGTGGGCACTGGGCCGGCCGAACCTGTGACGAACGACGCAGCACCTACGCTTGCGTAACTTACGGTTGAGTAGGTTAATAGTGGCTGTGAGTGTCGAGACCGTGGCCGAGCTGCCACTGAAGCCGCGGATGCGAGGCTGGCTGCACGCCGGCATGGCACCGGCGGCGCTCGCCGGCGGTGTGGTCCTGATCGTGCTCGCCCCGCCCCGGGCCCGCATCGCGGTCGCCGTCTACGTGCTCACCGCGCTGCTGCTGTTCACGGTCAGCGCCGTCTACCACCGCTTCACGTGGGGCCCGCACGTGCACGCGACGTTGCAGCGCCTGGACCACGCCAACATCTTCCTGATCATCGCCGGCAGCTACACCCCGTTCGCGGTGCTGCTGCTCGATCCCGGCCCTGCCCGCACGCTGCTGTGGGTGGTCTGGGCCGGGGCGCTGGCCGGCGTCGCGTTCCGCGTCTTCTGGGTGGGAGCTCCGCGCTGGCTTTTCGTCCCGGTCTACATCGCCCTGGGTTGGACCGCAGTGTTCTTCCTGCCGCAGTTCTTGCACACCGGCGGCGTCGCGGTCCTCGCCCTGATCGTGGTGGGCGGCCTGCTCTACTCCGTCGGTGCGGCCGTGTACGCCCTCAAACGCCCCAACCCCTCACCGCGGTGGTTCGGCTTCCACGAGGTCTTCCACGCCTTCACCATCGGCGGGTT